>CAZAPN010000154.1:0-4213 GCA_964487145.1 uncultured Planctomycetales bacterium
AGGAGTCCAGAACCGTATTGCACAAAAAAATCGCGACAAGAAGGAAAAATGTGATTTGAAAAATCCTTGCGCGATCCATGTCTCTCATTAAAACAAAAAATGTAAAAAACAACCAAAGACCGAGAACGCTCGGATTCAATCCGTCTAAAAATGCATTGGCCAGAAACAAAAAGAAAGGCTCAAGACCGTAATTCATCACTCACTTGTCCGATTAATATCTAAAAATCAAAAAAACGTTCACTAAACCTTAATGAGTTTGACGGAAATGATGTCTTTGGCTTTGCGAAGTTTCTCCATGACATCATCGGAGATCGTGTTGTCCACATTCACAACACTAGTCACCAGCCCCCCCTGCTTTTCACGGCCAAAGGTAATGCTTCCGATATTGATTCGGTTCTCGCCTAAGATCGTCCCGACAGCCCCCACAATCCCAGGCCGGTCATTATTATTGATGAAAAGCATATAACCATCGGGCATGGCTTCGACATAAACCTCATTGACCTTCACAATTCGCGGTTTATTGTTGCCCGAAAGAGTTCCCCAAAGGGAAAATTTTTCTTTGTCGGTCTGAATATCGAGAATGATCAAATTCACAAATTCCGAGCCATCATTCGAATTAATGGCCTGCACTTTGATCGCCCGTTCTTTGGCAATATCCAAAGAATTGATATAGTTTACTGTCTCTCCGACAATCGGCCAGAGAATCCCATAAATCAACGCCATGGTCACAGGCGCCGTCTTTTGTTGTGTCACAAGTCCGCTATATTTAATGTCAATCGCCGTAATACGACCAGTGAGTAATTGTCCGGCAAATTTCCCCATCCGTTCGGCCAAATCAATATACGGAGACAAAATCTTGTAAGATTCCGCATCAACCGACGGAAAATTGACAGCATTCACAATGCCTTTCCCCAACAGCGCATTACGCACACTCTCGGCAATTTCCAACGCAACATTCACTTGAGCTTCAGAGGTCGATGCCCCTAAATGCGGAGTCACAACACAATTATCCAATTTAAATAACGGATGATCCGGTGTCGGCGGTTCTTTTTCATAGACGTCCAACGCGCATCCGGCCACGGTTCCGTCTTGAAGGGCCTTGACCAAGGCGGCCTCTTCGATAATCCCCCCTCGGGCGCAATTGATAAGTCTGACCCCTGGCTTTACAAGGGCAAATTCTTTTTCCCCAATCAAGCTTTTTGTTTCTGCACTTTTCGGAGCATGAATCGTAATATAATCAGCGCGGGCCAATAAATCTTTAAACTCAACAATCTCCACATCCATTTTGGCCGCAATTTCCAAAGAAATATAGGGATCAAAAGCAATGATCTTCATCCCAAAAGATTTGGCCATACGGGCGACCGTGGAACCAATGCGCCCGAGTCCCACAATGCCTAAAATTTTCCCATAAAGCTCAACTCCCATGAATTTGGAGCGTTCCCATTTGCCAGCCTTTAGAGATGCATAGGCTTGGGGGATGTTCCTCGACAAAGCCAAAATCATGCTCATAGTATGTTCAGCGGTTGACGTCGTATTTCCGCCGGGAGTATTCATGACCACAATCCCTTTTTGTGTTGCGGATTTCAAATCGACATTGTCAACACCGACCCCTGCTCGGCCGATAATTTTTAATTTGTCGGCGGCCTGAATGATGTCCGGGGTGACTTTCGTTTCGCTACGGACAATCAAGGCCTCATAATCTTTGATAATGGCTTTCAATTCTTCGGGCTTGAGGCCGACCTTCATGTCGACTTCAAATTCTTTGACCGATCTTAAAATCTCAACCCCTTCTTTGGCTAATTTGTCGCTGATTAAAATTTTCATTGATTCCCCTCGCTTCTTAACGATGTCTAACTATTAAATACATTTTGCGCGGCCGCAACCCCTGCGCCCAGCGAAAACTTATATCCCATTTGTTTGAGGACCTTTTCCAAACATGAAATACCAGTCAAGATATCCCATTCATCCACCGCCCCCATATGCGCGATGCGGGCGATCTTCCCGGTGAAATCTCCTTGGCCACCGGCCAAAACAACACCATACGTATCACGCATCGTTTTAACGAGTTTTTCGCCTTCAATTCCATCCGGCATAAAGATTCCCGTGACCGCATTCGAAGCACAAGATGGATCGGCAACTAATTTTAAATTCAAAGCCTTGGCGGCGGCTTGTGTGGCTTTCGCAAGCTTGGCATAATGCGCAAACAAATTTTCTAGACCGGCCTCTCGAATCATTTTGAGACTGGTCGCTAAGGCAATGATAATTCCCACCGCCGGGGTATAAGGCGTATCTGTCTTTTCCGCGGCTTTCTTGGCGGCTTTCAGACTGAAATAGTATTTAGGACATGTCGATTTGCCCACCAAATCCATGGCCTTTGAGCTCATGGCAATAAACGCCAGTCCCGGAGGAAGCATGAGTCCTTTTTGGGAGCCGGAAACAATGACATCCACACCCCAATTATCCATCTGAATATCAACAACACCTAACCCACTAATCGCATCAACCACCAAAACAGCGTTTGTTTTTTTAACCACTTCGGCAATCGCCTTGATATCGGTTGTCACACAAGTTGAAGTCTCTGATAATGTAACGAAAACAGCTTTAATGTCTTTATCCGCATTTAACGCCTGCTGAATCTGGGCCGGAGTAACGGCTAATCCCCATTTGACTTGAATAACGTGAGGCTGAATCGCGTAAGCTTTACAAAGCTCTGTCCAGCGTTCCCCGAATTTTCCACCTTCGACCGTAATCGCTTTGTCCCCAGGAGATAAAAGATTACAAACGGAGGCTTCCATGGCACCCGTCCCGGAAGAGGTCAAAATAAAAACATTGTCTGATTTGGTTTGAAAAACATATTTCAAACCGTCAGTGACTTCTTTTAAGATCGCCTGAAATTGAGGCGTCCGGTGATGAATAATCGGACGACCTAAGGCCTCGCAAATCTGTGCAGGAACATGCACTGGTCCAGGGGTTAATAATAAATTCCGCTTCATATCAATAATCCTTTCTTCATTAAAACGATTATTTTTTATAAGTTATTTCCCTTCGGGTTCTCCCAAAACTTTATCGACGAGACCATAGGCTTTCGCCTCTTCCGCTTTCATGAAGAAATCCCGGTCCGAATCGCGGGTAATCTTGTCAATGGGTTGCCCCGTGTGTTTGGCTAAAATATTATTCAGATCTTCTTTGAGGCGTAAAATCTCTTTGGCTTGAATCGAGATATCGCTTGCGGTCCCTTGAGTTCCGCCCCACGGTTGATGAATCATGACACGCGAATAAGGCAAACACATTCTTTTCCCATGGGTCCCGGCGGTCAAAAGAACCGCGCCCATACTGGCGGCCTGCCCAATGCAATAAGTACAGATCGAAGGCTTCAACGACTGCATGGTGTCATAAATCGCCAAACCGGCTGAGACCACTCCTCCCGGACTATTGATATAAAGATGGATGTCTTTCGTGGTATCTTCGGACTGCAAAAAAAGCATCTGTGCAACCACCAAGTTCGCAACCATATCGTCAATGGGAGTTCCAATAAAAATAATTCTCTCTTTCAGCAATCGGGAATAAATATCATAAGCTCTTTCGCCATGACCGGATTTTTCAACAACAATGGGGACGAGCGTTTGGAATTTGGTGTCCATAAGTTTTCCTTTCATTTTGAAGACGGATCGTCAGAAGACCATTGCGCCTCCTTAAGGAGGAACTCCAGAACCTTCATGACGACATTTTCGCCTTTATCGACTTGAATATTTTCTAACTCGGCAATCTTATTCAAGATGAAAAACACTTTGACGTCTCTCTCGGAAATCTTCTCGAGATCTTTACGCATTCCTTCGATCTTTTTGTCGATATCTTCTTTCTTCAAACCCTGCTCTTGATAGCGGTGCTCCAACTCATGAATCCGATGATGGACTTGTTTATCGATGGCTGATTGGGGAATGCTTAATTTGGCATTTTTCAAAAGCTGCTCAATGACCTGGCTTTCAATATCCGTCCGATTTTGCCGGTCTTTGTCCATTTCCATCTGACGTTTCAACGAATTCTTAAAATCTTCTAAATTGGGATACCCTAACCCATGGGCCCAGGCATCATCCAGGACGGCCTCTTTATCCTGGCCTTGCCCCTTTTTAAAAATATCCAGAACTTTATTCAACTCCTCATCCGTGATCTGGGACCTTCGACGGGTGACTTTCAAACCCTTGTAATCGTTGAT
>CAZAPN010000155.1:0-4206 GCA_964487145.1 uncultured Planctomycetales bacterium
CCCTACGGATCGGCGGAAGAGAACTTTGGCACGATCCTTGAAAAGGATTTTCATTTCGAATTTCGGCTGCATAAATCCTTTATCGACCCCAATGGCATAAATGACCGCGAGGATCAGAAACAATCCGATGATAAAAAATATCGAGGCGTATAATTTCTTTACAAAATCCCGTTTTTCAATCATTCGTTCGCCATTATTTTTTTTCGTAATCATCGTCTATCCCTCTATTATCTCTTTTTCAATAAACCGTTCAGCTTAAAAACATTTTTACCCGTGAATCATCGGATCCTTCGAAATCCCGCCGTGTTCCCGTAAAAATCAGACGGCCCTCGTGGATGAGCGCTAACCGATCCGCGATCCGTAAAGAATTCTTGATATCGTGGGACGCTATCACAGTGGTCGCCCCCAGACTTTGAGAAACCTGACTAATCAAATCAGAAATATCACGACTGCGCATCGGATCTAGACCGGAAGTCGGTTCATCGCAAAAAAGGATCTTCGACCCCAAAATGATCGCCCTCGCCAGGGCGGCTCGCTTTCGCATCCCACCGCTCAACTCTGCAGGGTACTTCTCTTCAACCCCCTCGAGGCCGACCAGTTCTAACGTATATGCCACTTTTACAGCGATCTCCTTCGACGATAATGAGGTGTGCTCTTCCAAAGGAAAAGCAATATTTTCGAAAATATTCATCGAATCATAAAGCGCCCCATCTTGAAAAAGATATCCAATATTTTTCCTTATCTTTAACAATTCGCGCTCTGACAACAGAGTAATATCCTTCGACCTAATTTCCACTTGCCCCTTATCAGGTTTGAATAAACCAATTAAATGTTTAAGAAGAACACTTTTTCCGGCCCCGCTTCCTCCGAGGATAACCAAAATTTCTCCTTCTTTGATATCAAGATTGATATCCTCTAACACAAGCTGTGATTGGAACCATTTATAGAGATGACTGACTTTGATCATAAATCTTTTTTAAGGACAAAAACCCGAAATTTATTCCGCCCGAATTTTGTATAAAGTTGATTATAGGGCCTCACATCCAATTTCTCGACAAAGATCTCGATATCACGATACCCCCCCAGCAAATCAACTTCGGAATCCAATAAATTTTCAATGTTATCAACCGGATACCATTTTTGACCTTCAAATTCCAAAGGCTCCCCATTTTTGATCCACGAGGGTTCTGTTTCAGGATATCTGAAAGTTTTCGAATGATAACTTTGTGAGTTGCCCATGGTTTCACAACCCGCCAGATACATTCCTGCTCCGGCAAGCAACAAAATCAAAAGTATTTTATAGGTCAAATTCTTCATACGTCACATTACCCCCATAACGTTAAAAGGATTTTGGTTAAGAACGTATTGGAAACAACAATCAAGATATAAGAAAAAGCTACGGCCTTGGTCGTATATTTCCCGACCCCCATGGACCCTCCTCGGGTTAGAAATCCCTGATAGCAGCAGATCCATCCTATCAACAAGGCAAAACAAAAAGTCTTGGAAAGACCGCTAAAAAAATCGACAAAATCGATGGCATCAAAGGTATTCGTAATATAGAAAGAACCGGGGATATTGGCATCCATGACTCCAATAAAATATCCTCCGGCAATTCCGATAATCTCAGAAAGAGCCACTAAAATTGGCAAAACAAAAAAACAGGCAATCATCCGCGGGACCGCTAAGAATTCAATCGGATCAACCCCCAAGGTACGTGTCGCCAGAATTTGATCATTCACATTCATGGTGCCCAATTCGGCCGTAATCCTTGCCCCGGCTTTACCTGAAAAAATCAAAGCCCCAAAAACAGGGCTTAATTCCCGAACCAAAGCCAAGGCCACCAATTGTGCGACATATTCTTTGGCTCCAAAACGCGACAACATCGTATATCCCTGCATGGCTAAGACCGCACCGGTCGCAAACGAAGTCAGAGCAATAATAACAATAGACTGGATTCCCTGCTCATAAATTTGCTTGAGGACTTCGCCAAATCGGACATTCCCTCTCAAGATGTGCCTCAAAACAGAGCCTAAAAAGAACAAAGCATTCCCTAGGCCAATAAGTGTCCCAACAATATATTTTATTAAAAAACCCATACCAAAATCTTCCTGAATAATGGTCTATAATACCTGGATTATTTTACAACGTCAAATTCATTCCGTCGAAAGCTGCAGTGACCGGAATATGGATTTCTTGAGTTAGTTTTTCTGCGATTTTTTCAGGTCCCTGCGTCAAGAAATCCCGGCCAAAATGAGTCAAGATCGCCTGTTTCGGCCTCATCGCCGTAATCAATGCCTTTGCATCGTGAGAACTTAAATGGGCAATCCCTGGTAGTGAATCGACCAAAACTGTATGCAAGACAAGGATATCGGCCTTGTAAGCCTGAATAATTTCGGGATCAAAACTTGTGTCAGCCACAAAAGAAATCGATGTCCCATGAAAATCAAACTTTACTCCACAGGTCTCGACCGTATGTTTAAGCTTAAGAGGCACCGTAAAATGAATAGCGCCAATAGTATACTCTTTTTTTTCTTCGAGAGGAATGATTTCTTGAGGAAGCTGTTGGGCATAATTCAAGAAAATAGTATCTCCCTCTAACATGTCGTGAGGTAAAAATACGACTCCCTTTTTCTTAGAACCACCCACCGTCATTGCTTCGACCATAATATTAATATCATTAGAATGATCAATGTGCTTGTGCGTTAACAAAATCCCATCTAACATGGCCGGGTCTAAACTCGGGTCTGACTCCAGACACCGAACAAGACTACCGGGCCCAGGATCAATCAGAAGATTCGTCCCTTCAAAAGAAATCCAGACTCCGCCTGATGCCCTTTTTTGGCTGATGGTGACATACCGGGCACCTGCTGTCCCCAAAAATTTAATGAAATTCTTTGGATTACTCATTAGTTTTCTTTAACCAAATCTTCTTGAATTCAGAAGTAATATCATGTTCGACAACTTTGGAAATATATTTTTCTTCAGTTTTGGCGTTAGCCCGGGAAACAACCAAAGGGGGATGTCCTTCTATCTTTCCCTGCGCCATAAATTCATCGACAGAAATGACACTGGCCCCTCTTAATTTAACGGCATATTTTAGTTCTCGATCATTCGTCACGACAACGAGACTTTTCTTGTGCGAAGCCTTTTGGGTTAAACGCTTAATGACCTCATCAGCGCTTTCATTCTGGGAAAAAACAACCTTCACAAAACTGGAGGATGAATGCTGCACGATTCCAGGCTGTCCATCAAAAACGATTGTGACAGAATTATGGACGCTTCCCTGCGGTCGATGCACTTCAATGAAATGGACAAGGCTTTCGCGTTCCGATTGAAGATTATGAACCGTTTTGGGAAGGGCGCGCTTCGTGATATTGTACCCGTCGAGAAGATAGTGTAAGGACATAGACCAATCCGCCGATCAGACCGACAAAAACCATAAAAAAGAAATTAATCAAACTGATGCTCACGGCTGTTGCGGCATCAATCCCAATTTTTCCAAATAAATAGGCCGACCCCGCATCGCGAACACCCAAGCCCGCAATCGAAGGAAAAGACGAAATGACACAAATGAGCGGAACAAAAATCAAAAAATAAATCATCGGGGCTTCTTGATGTAGGCTCCGCGCGACGAGATAGAAAATAAACGCCAAAATCCCTTGGGTGCAACATGAAATTAAAATCGGCAAAATAATGCCCCATCGCTTTTTCTTTAATAATGCGATTGCATAATGAAGCCTCATCAACTGTTCCTTGACCTTAGGCCAGCGATTAAAAATTTTGCAGCCGAAAGAATATAATTTTTCATTAAACAAGAACGAAAGGATCCCGCCGAGGACAAAAAACAAAACAACAATAAAAATCAATAACGAGTTATCTTGAATGGTTTTATAAGCAAAAATGAACGAAATTAAAGCGACAATCACAATTGCCGTAAAACCGCTCAATCGGTCAAGAAGAACAGTCGCGACCACTTTGGGCTTTTCGGACGTGTCCTTAAAAAGCCCTATGGTCCGGACGATGTCTCCGCCTGTGGACCCGGGCAAAAAAAGATTAAAAAATAACCCAATCAGAAAACAATAGGTCGCACTGCTAAAACGCACCTCCAAATCTAATGCTTTAATCAGGACATACCAACGCAAAAGGATGACAAAATTGATAAAAACAAAAGCGGCCAAGGCCAGATAAATGTAATTCAAATCAACG
>CAZAPN010000156.1:0-4166 GCA_964487145.1 uncultured Planctomycetales bacterium
GGTGTTGATAAGAACCCCGAATTCCTTCTCGATGTTCAAAAATACTGGGAACAGGGATTGCTGAAACGTACCCTCGACAAAAAACTTCAGGAATTCTCCCAAAACATTGTAATCCCCGATCAGGCCATCAAAGATTATTACGAGAAAAACAAATCGAATCTGTTTGCTGATAAAGAATTATCGCAAGTAAGCGGAGAAATCCGATGGTTTCTTCTGAAGGAACAGCAAAACAAAAGGATGTCCGACTGGGTCGATAACCTTAAAACCAAATCCAATATCCACATTGATTATCCTCTGTTAGGGATTAAAAACGAGAAATAGGAGAACTGTTATGGCGTCAGAATATCAAAGAAGGCATTTTTTTGTCGACCGTGAATTTCAGATGAAGTTTATCGTGAGGTTTTGCGGGGTTGTGATTTTCTCGTCGTTGTTGATGGGGCTTCTCATTTTCCTTCTTTTACAGAATTCAACAACGGTCGCTATTGAGAATACGAAAGTCCTGGTCAAACCCACGGCGGATTTTATCCTGCCGGCGTTAGCGATCACAATTTTGGTCGTTGTCCTTTTTTCGGCGGTCGTTGTTTTTGTCCTGACCCTTTTTATCTCTCATCGGATCATGGGCCCGGCGTACCGCTTGACCCGAGAGATTAACTTGCTTGAAAAAGGGGACTTAAATCGGGATTTTTCTATCCGCGAAAATGATGAATTGCAAGAGCTCGCGAAAAGCCTCGAGGATTTGACCGCGTCTTTGAAACAAAAATTGATCCAACTCAAGGACCAGCACGATATCCTGGTTGCTTTTCTGAAAAACAAAAATTACACCTTGTCGTCCGACGATCGTGATGAATTTGAGACAATTCTCAAGGAATGCCGCCGTCTGATCAATTATTTTAAATTGGAATGAGAAAGTATTTTTTTGCCAGCCTATTTGTTTATATCAATCTCCTTGTCCTGGGGAGCGTTGAACCGATAAGCGCCCAGAAGGAATCTCTGCCTCTGGTTGCCGAAACCCAGTATTTTTCTGTGTATGCCTATCCAGGGATGTCCACGTCCAATTTATTACAGAGAATGAATTTTGATTATTTTTTGAATACGGATGCCCTTTTATCGAAATCCCCCGGTGGCCAGAAAGATGTTTTGACGAAAACCTTTGATGCCCTTTATTCTGAAGTCTCGGATATCCTCGGGATCCATAGCCGTAATTTTCATACGAAGATTCTTATTTTTCAAAATCATGATGAAATGTCTTTGGCCTTGAGCGCATTCTTCGGCACGAAGTTCAAGGAAGCCTCATTTTATTTTCATGATGAAAATACGATTTATTTGGATGACCAAACATTGACGCTGGGGCTACTGGGCCATGAAATTGGCCATGCCATTGTTTCTCATTATTTTGGAGTGCCGCCTCCGGCAAAGGTCCAAGAAGTTCTTTGCGGATACGTTGAATATAATTTGCGAAAGTCTACCGGGTCACTGCCTTCCTCATCACGCCCTATGGGCGTCAGGATAGAGCAAAATTAAAGCATTCCTCCATGACAAAAGACAAGATTCTTGTTTTTATTAGTTTGATACTTTTCTTTTTGTTGTTTTTTTTAGGAACGAAATTGTCCCAACAAAAACCCCTTTGGAACGACGAGCTTTATAGCCAGAATTATGTGGTGGAGCATCTTTCCGTCCTGAGGGTATTAAAAGGGGAAATTCCCGAAGGAAATAACTCTCCGTTCTTTTATCTTTTACAAAAAGCCGTCTGCCGGGTCTTTCATTTTCAACTTCCCTTTGAATGGAAAGGGGAGTGGAATGTCATTGAGCCCCAAAGCCAGTTGGTCCTGCGTTTGGTCCCCAATTTTTTTATGGTCTCGGGGATTGTCATTATTTTTTATTTTTTTTCCAGGTTTTATTCTTTTGGGATTGGATTTTATTCATTGGCTTTAAGCCTTTCTTCGGCGATGGTCTGGGCTTATTGGGTTGAAGCACGGCCCTATGCCTTGTGGTTTTTTTTAACCACGTGCCAATGTCTTTTTTATTTGCATTTGACAAAGGATCGCAGAGAAAACGAGACCGCATGGCCGTGGCTTACGATCACCAACCTCCTTTTATCTTTGACATCAGCCTTTGGCATGGTCCAGATGACGGTGATTTCTTGCCTTTTGTGGGCAAGGGGGTATCGTCATGTCTCAAAATATTTCTTGGCTTTTTTAGTCCCCCTCGCTATCGGACTGTTTTATTATGTTGTTTCTCCTAAGTATAATTTTTTTGTCCGACCGGATTTTATGTCATTCGTTTATTTGAACATCCCCATTGAACGGATCGGCATTGTTTTTGTCTATGGATTTGTTTTATTGTGGGGCTGGCGAAAGGGTTTTCATCTGGAATCTTTTCTTTCCCGCGAAGCCTTGAAGTCGGGGGCCTCATTTTTCTTTTTGACGACGATCATGGTTGTTTTTTCGGTTGTGTTTACTCTCTTTTTAAAGATGAAAATTGTCCCGAACAAGGAAACATTTGACGTTTCGTCGCGATATTTTTTGTATTTGACACCTGTGGGAATTATCGCGATGACGCTCTTCAGCGATCAAATCATAAAGATTTTTAAACGCAGCCCTTGGCTTTTGATGAACCTTATTATTCTTTTTGGGGGATTGTTAGTGACCCGATTTCTGCGATTTTTCATTGAATTGGCTGGGCTGGGAGTTTATTAATTCTTACCACAAGGATGATCAGATGAAAAAATGGCTTTTTCGGATTGTAAAAATTTTAATTACGGCAAGCCTTGTTATGGTGTTGGGATCAGTGATTTTAAAGGATTACCAGAAGCTTAAACAAAGAGTTTCTTCCAGCCTTATTTTGTCCTATTTAAAGGGCGAACGGCAAAAAGTCAAATCCAAGGCCATGGCCATTACGATTAATCAATATCGCCCTTTCTTGGAGCAATGGTCGGATTTTGTTTATCATCAAAAGACCCCGCCGGAATTATTCTTGCGGGAAAGCATTAAGTATTATGAACAAATTTTGATTTATGTGCCTCAGCTCGCCGAGGCCTATCATCTGCTGGGCGTTTGCTATGATGGGCTCGGGAAGAAAGATTTGGCGATCGGTTCTTTTCGTAAAGCCGTTGAGTTAAATCCGTATTTGTTTTGGGCCCAGCATAATTTGGGGTTGACTTATTGGCAGGCCGGACAATATCGCGAAGCCACGGTGATCCTGAGGAAAACCGTTTTGTTAGAGCCTGATGCTATCTTAAAAATGATTGCTTCATCACGCCTGTTCATCGAGATTATCGCGAGCCTTCAACCGACGGGTTATTCTCAGTCCGAGGCCTTAAAAATCGGTTATCGGAATGTCTATGCGATGTTGGTTTCAAGTTTTTATCAGATGAGGGACTATCGCGACTTGCTTTATTATGCCAATCAAGCGATCTTAAACGGGTTTGATGTGTCAGGTTTTTTCTATTATTACGGAGGAATAGCGCTTTTTGAATTAAAGAATTATGAACAATCTATCCGGTTCTTGGAAGAGAGTCTTAAGAAAAATTCGAATAACGCTGAGGCTTTTTATTATTTAGGGTTGTCTTATGGGGCCTTACAAAATCAAGAAGCGGCGGTTGAGGCCATCAGGAAGGCCGACCTCTTACATAAACTTAAACCGGCAAAAGCTCATTTCTCTGAAGAAGATATGGGGCTCAAGATTTTTTGAAGGGCATCCTGGTTCACTTTCAACCACGTTTGCCATTCGCTAACCTTTTTTAACCCGTCGGTGTAATTTTTTTTGTCTTTATTTTCCAGCCCTTTTAAAATCCCTTCCGTCCCGCGGATAAAATTTTCCTTAAATTGATCGCCTAACTCTGGATAAATTTGATTAAGGTCTTGGGTGCTGACGAATTGGGTCTCTTGGAGGATCTCTTTTTTAATGGCCATGATTTTTTCTGGAGAGGGGGCAGGACTTTCTAGTTTCATTTCTTGGGCCGATAATATTAAGGCTCGATGAAAATGGGACAGCGTCGTTGTCCGGGACAAAACGCCTTTTTCATCCTTGACGAATATCCTTAAAAACGCTGTTTCCTTGACCCTGAAAAAGAGGACATTATCAAAAACGATTTGTGTCTTATCACTGTTTTTGTCTTCAATAATAGCGCAAGGCATGAATGGTCCCAAGGGGTAAGGGCAGGATTT
>CAZAPN010000157.1:0-4145 GCA_964487145.1 uncultured Planctomycetales bacterium
ACCATACTTGGTATGCGTATAACCAATATCCAAAAGGACTTCTCGAACTAACTTTTGAATATCCACATAACAGGATGTTGTGATTTCCCCTCCGACAATCACGATCCCTGTCGAGATGAAAGATTCGCAAGCGACTCTTCCCTTGGGATCATGTTTTAAAACTTCGTCTAAAACCGCATCTGAAATTTGATCGCAGACTTTATCTGGATGACCGTTCCCCACAGACTCTGATGTTAAAAAATAACGACCTTTCAATGGATTACCTCCCGTTTTTTAAAGACTTGAACTGTTCTTGAGCCTCCTGATAGGCTTCAAGACTTCCGATATCATACCATTTCCCTGTAAATTTAAAACCATAAACTGAATGATTCTCCGATAACCAATGAATATAATCGCCCGCTTTATCGGCCTTATGCGTCTCATCGAGATATGCCTGAATCAACCCTAACGATTCTTTGGGAAAATAATACAAACACATGGCAATGAGGCTCGATTGAGGCTTGGCGGGTTTCTCTTCAAAGAGAATCACCTTCCTTTTTTCATCCAAACTAACGACCCCAAACTGGGTCGCATCGTTTTTCGAACCGATATCATAAAGACCAATGGTCGCCGCTGGACGCTTTTTTGAAGAAAAGGCCATAAAATCCTTTAAACTATAATCAAAAAGATTATCCCCTCCCAACACCAACAAATCGTCTTGGATTTTATGTTTCTTTATGACGAAGTCGATATCCCCGACAGAACCCAACCGGTCATCCGGAGACAAGGTCCCGTCATCAACGATATGAAGGGGAACAGGAAAATTCTTTTTCGCCTTGGCCCATAGTAAAAAGATGTCATAGAACTTATGATTGGTCACTAACAAAACCTCTTTGAGGTTCTGAATTTCCCCCAATCGATCCAAGAGATAATCCACAATTGTTTTCTCTTGAATCGGCAATAGCGGTTTTGGTTTATCCAACGTCAAGGGATACAACCGTGTTCCATACCCTGCAGCTAAAATGAGAACCTTCATCGAATTTTATGATTTTAAAAAATGGCGAGGTTTATGCTTTACCTTTTTTTTCTTCAACGCTAAAAATCTGAGGCGCCAAATTTTTCAATTGGGTCTTCACATAGTCTTCCACTTCTGTCCCGGTCAAAAGCCCCAAAGCGGTATTGGCAACTTTCTGCGCATCCTTATAATGAACAGACCTCACGAGTTTCTTAATCTGCAAAATATTGAGCGGGGTCATGCTAAATTCATCAAGGCCTAATCCCAATAAAAGCAAGGCCAGGTCGGGCTCGCTTGCCATCTCTCCGCATAATCCGACATGGATCTTCGCCTTATGGGCATCATCAATCACCCGCTTAATCATCCTTAAAATGGCAGGATGGCCGGGCTCATAGAGGTTGTCCGTTTGTTCATTGGTCCTCTCGACCGCTAACGCATATTGAATCAAGTCATTGGTCCCGATACTAAAAAACCGGGCTTCTTTGGCCAAAAGATCAGCGGTCATCGCGGCCGACGGAACCTCGATCATGACCCCCACGTCCATATCTTCATCAAACCGGATTTTTTCCTCACGCAGATTATTTTTCACTTCATTTAAGATAGCATTGGCATGGCGGAGTTCTTCGATTCCGGAAATCATCGGATACATCATCTTTAATTTCCCGTGAACCGAAGCACGCAAAATCGCCCGCAACTGGGTCTTAAAAATATCAGGTCTGGCCAAACAAAAACGGATCGCCCGCCAACCTAAAAAAGGATACATGTCCCGCGGAAGCTGTAAACTGGAAATAAATTTATCTCCTCCCAAATCCAAAGTTCGGATCGTCACCGGGTAAGGGGACATTTCCTCGGCAACAAACTTATAGGCTTCATATTGTTCCTCTTCGGACGGAAGATCAATGCGGTTCATGTAAAAATATTCGGTGCGATACAAGCCAATCCCTTGGGCCCCTTGTTTTAAAATCATCGGGATCTCTTCCGGGATTTCAATATTGGCCATAATGGAAACCGTATGGCCATCCGGAGTTTTGGACGGCAAGTCCTTGATATCTTTAAAACGATCCCGCATCGCACGAATGCGTGTTTGTTCACTGAGATAAATCTCTTTGGTGGATTCCATCGGATTAATAATCAAGAGTCCCATACGACCGTCGACAATAATATAATCCTGATTATTGACCTGTAACGTCGCATTTTTTAACCCGACCACCGCCGGGATCCCTAATGATTTCGCCATGATCGCGGTATGTGAAGTCCTTCCTCCGATGTCTGTGGCAAACGCAATAATGTTCTTATTAAACATACTCGCCGTATCCGAGGGAGAAAGGTCTTTAGCGATGATGATCAATTCCTCAGTCAAATTCTCCAATTCCTGAAGCTTGGTTTCCCCCATCAAATTCTTCAAGACCCTTCGGCCCACATCGCTGACATCACTGGTCCGCTCTCGAAGATATTCATCTTGGATTTTGGAAAAAGCCTTAACATATTTTTTAATAACCTTGGAAAAAATAAATTCCGCGTTGAGTTTCTCCTTGTGAATGCGCGTTAAGACCTCTTCAAGCAGGCTTTGATCATCCAAAACCAAAAGGTGTGCATCAAAAATCTGGGCATGCTGGGGCGTCATCTCCTCGATGATCTTGCGCTGGATCTGCATGATTTCCTGACGTGTCTTTTCAATCGCTTCCTCGAAACGGGCGATTTCGGAGGGAATCTCGTTTTCCATGATCTCGCGAGGCGCAATCAAGAATTCCTGATTATCAAGAATAAACGCCGGGCCACAGGCGATTCCGGGAGCCGCAGGAATGCCCTTTATGACAATTTCGTTAGATTCATTCATGTTTTTCGAGGAATCCTTTCAGTTCTGCCACGGCGGATTCGGCATCTTCTCCGTCCGCCTCAATAATAATTTTTGTCCCGGTCTGCGCTGCTAGCATTAAAATTCCCATAATCGACTTCCCGCTGACCCGCTCATCACCTTTGCGGATATTAATGCTCGCATTATACTTCGAAGCGGTCTGGACAAAAAGGGCCGCTGGCCGGGCATGAAGCCCCTGCGGATTGGCAATTGTCACTTCCTGTTCTATTTTGGGCATCTTAAAAAACCAAATGGATTATCGTTTAATAATTCGTTTTGTTTCAATCAAATTAATTAACGCCTTCATCAATTTCTTTGAGTCATGGCGGACATAATCTTTGACGCTCAGTAAATCTTCGCTGACAACACTGAACCCCATATTCACAATCTTTTCACGATCGGGCCCAACAGGATAAGAATGTTCGGCTTCATAGCGACCGAGCATATCCGAGGGAGCCACCGCATGATTAATCAAACAAGCATCGATGATATTCTTATTGGTATGTTCGACCAAGGCTTGGACGTGATCGCTCGCCGAATAATGATCGGTTTCGCCTTCCTGAGTCATCACGTTGCAAACATAAATTTTGAAAGCATTCGCTTTTTGAATGGCCTCAGCCATTCCGGGAATAATCAGATTAGGCAAAATACTCGTGTAAAGACTCCCGGGACTGATAATAATAATTTCGGCATTGGCAATCGCTTCCAAGGCCTCTTGGGTCGGACGGCAATCACTCGGCGTTAAAAACAGCCGTTTAATTTTTACCTTAGCCTTAGGGATTTTCGCTTCCCCTTCTGTCCGGGTCCCATCCAGATACTCGGCAATCAAATGAACATTGCTCACCGTTGAAGGAACGACTTTTCCTCGAATGGCCAAGACCTTGCTCGATTCTCGGACGGCCTCTTCAAAATCGCCGTTCGTTAACTGAACCATGGCGGTCAGAAACAAATTCCCAAAATTATGGCCTTTGAGCTGTGAATCTTCTGAAAAACGAAACTGAAACAACTGCCCCAACAACGCCGGAGAATCAGCCAAGGCGACCAGACAATTTCTGATATCTCCCGGCGCCACGATATTAAACTCTTCGCGTAAACGGCCTGAAGAGCCACCGCTATCGGCGACCGTGACGATCGCGGTCAAATTGGCCGTGTATTCCTTCAACCCCAATAAGAGATTGGAAAGTCCGTGACCTCCTCCGAACGCGACAATTTTCGGTCCCCGTTCGAGATACCGGCGTTGGTAAAGAATATTCACCAAATCCCGTTCGCGTTCCGGTAAAAAAAGCGTAATCAAAG
>CAZAPN010000158.1:0-4139 GCA_964487145.1 uncultured Planctomycetales bacterium
ATACTGTTTCAAACTAAAAAATCAACATAATTGCATTTCGAGCTCGAATCGAATCCGGAAGAATATTTTGCGTTGAATTCATTATAAAAATCATTATAATAGCCACTATGCAAATTGGAAAAATCGATATCAAAAACCCTCTTGTCTTAGCCCCGATGGAAGATATTACGGAGATCCCTTTTCGGCTGATCTGTAAGAGCCTGGGAGCCGACATCCTCTATTCCGAATTCGTCAGTAGCGAAGGTCTTGCCCGAAACATTAAAAAGGTTTCTGAAAAACTTCAATTTTTAGATATAGAACGTCCGATTGGTTTACAAATTTTTGGCTCGATTGAACGGGCCATTGAACAAGCAATTCATATCGCCGAACAAAGGCAACCCGATTTTATCGATATCAACTGCGGATGCTGGGTCAAAAATTTCGTTCGCCGGGGCGAAGGGGCTGCTTTATTAAAAGACCTTAAACGATTCGAAGCGATTATTCAAGCCGCGGTCAAATCGACCACCCTTCCCGTCACGGTCAAAACTCGTCTGGGGTGGGACAAAAATAACATCGTCATCCTCGAAGCGGCCAAAATCGCCGAGCAGTCAGGGGCCAAAGCTTTAACCGTCCATTGCCGGACCCGAGATCAAGCCCATCAAGGACAAGCGGACTGGTCCTGGCTCGAAAAAATCAAAAAATCGATTTCTATCCCCCTGATTGGAAACGGCGATATTAAAACACCCTTAGATGTCGCCAAAATGTTTGAAACGGGTTGTGACGGGGTGATGATTGGCCAGGCGTCTTTGAACAATCCCTGGCTTTTTCAACAAGCCAAAGAGTTCTTAAAATCGGGGGCCGTTCCACCCGAACCATCCATCGAAGATCGTATTCGCCTGTGCATCAAACATCTTAAACTTTCTTTGGAACACAAAGGACCTTGGTATGGGGTTGTCAACTTCCGCAAACATTACGGCGGATATTTACGCGGAGTCCCTCATGTGAGCAAATTGCGCCACGAACTCATGCCGATCATGGATACTGACGCGATCATTAAACGTTTAGAGGATTTTTTAGAAAACCAAACCATAGTCTCCTCTCGTCTTTAATAGGAACCTCAGTTAATCTACTTTCCAAATGCAAATTGACATTACTTCCTTGCTCACGTAGAATACCCCTATGCAAAAAACCATCGAAATTATTAAGGGAAAACAAAATGAAATTGATTCGTGGCTGAACAAGCACGACGCGAATAAGAATCTTCCCTTATATTCCTCCGTTAATATTCGGGACGGTGGTTTTAAAGTTGCCAGCATGGAAACCAATCTCTTTCTGGCAGGTTTCCATACCCTCTGCGAACACGGGATCGAGGAAGCTGTTAAACATATCAAAGACGCCATTCAAATCCGTTTTCCCGGATGCACGCGGATTTTGGTTATTACCGAAGAGCAAACCCGTAACAAGTGGTATTTAGAAAATATTAGGGTATTGGGAAATATCCTGGCTCAGGCTGGTTATGATGTAACCTTGGCGACGTTCCTTTATACCATCCAAACCCCGACCGAAGAAACGGTCAACTTTACGGAATTCAAGACCGCGACAAACCAAAATGTCAGGATCCATTCTCTTCAATTCCTTTTAAACCAAATTAAAAAAGAAAAAATTCAATTTGATTTAATTGTTGTCAATAACGATCTCATCGGGGGAACAACCCCGGTTTTCTCAGAAATACATGTCCCGACCTACCCGTCTTTAAAATCGAACTGGCATTCACGTCTAAAATCAGATCATTTTAAACACACCCGAGGGTTCATCCATGAATTTGCCCAACTGATTGGCTGTGATCCTTGGCGTTTTTCTTGCTACACAGATGTGGTCGATAATGTCAACCTTGTCCGTGATAGCGACCGCAGTCGCATGATGGATGCCGCATCCGATCTTTTACGAAAGATCCAGACAAAATATCTCGAACACAAGATCCAGGCAAAGCCTTTTATTCACATCCGGTCGGATTCAGGAACATCAGGGATTGGTGTTGTTTCGATTGGCGAACCAACCGAGGTTTCCAAATTAAACCGTCGGGGAGTTACGCAATTTTTCAAGCGCCGGGACACCCTCGTGAGCGACCGTTATTTACTTTTGGAAGGGATCCCTAATCTCCTGACATCTCAGCGGGATGTCAGTGAAGCAATCATCTATCAGATTTCTAATAATTTTGTTGGGGGATTTTACCGCTCGCACGGGACCGAGCAAAACCTGGCCACCATGGAAAATCATGTGCAACAGATATGCCCCTTAAAAGAAAATAATCCCGCTTGCGGTGTGAATTACGATAATAACATTTTGTACTTATACCGGATTCTTTCGCGAATTGCAGGCATTGCCGCGGAAAAAGAAATTTTAGAACTCGAGGGAAAATCTTCAGTTTAACTTCAAAGGATTCTCAGACTTAACCCGACCTTATCCCAACAACTAGATCAAAAAACGTTCCACCTCTTGTGCTGACAATTTAAGCGCTTCCACCCGAAAAACATCTTCTTTTTTACCAACTTTCCAATACGGAATTTCTATGGACACTTGTTTTTTTTGCCTTGAAAAATATTGGACCAGCCCTGCACTGAATGCAAAATCTTTATTGGACGGATTTTTCCCTTTCAAAAGAAGCGTCGGCCCTCGTTTATCATCGAGCTCCATAAGATAATCATCTTTATTCGCCAATTGGTTCAAAAGCACATTCTCCTGTTCGTCCCGTCCTAAAATAACCTTCACTTTATCCGACAAACGAAAGTGTCTGCCTAACTTTAAGACTTTAATATCCGTGAGTGAGGTATAACCATGAGACAATGCATCCTTCATCCGTAATCCGAAGTTTTTATCAGTCAAAAGGCATCCACCGGCCGGTTGGGCATAGTCTTTAATCCCGTATTCGTGGGCCAGGGCAATTTGTTCTTTTCGGCCCCGTCCGGAGAGACTCAACAATCCTTCACGGTCAAGCCACCCCTCTTTTTCCGGCGTCGTCGGCTCCAAAAGCCGGGCTGACAGAGGACGAACTAAAAGACCTTCCAAGCCACTTCGCTTTTCTATCACATTAAGCATCATCTTATTCTGCGACATCGGACGCTGCCCCAAGACTTCACCCGTAAAAACAAAATCTGCTTGTTTCTTTTGGACGAACTCTCCGGCTTTTTTAAACATGTAAATATGACAGTCAATACAAGGATTAAATGCGCTACCGTAACCGTAACGGGGATTTTTTAGCATCGAAAGATAATCCTCGTCTAAAAAAATCTCCCTGATCGGAATGTTAAGGGATGCTGACAATTCCTGGATCATCAATGAGGAGGACTCTTCCCAGGGCATATAAAAATGGAGGCCCGTCACTTCAATGTTTTGTTTTTGAAGAACTTTAACCGCTAAGGCGCTATCAAGTCCTCCAGAGATAAGGCCGACAGCTATTGTTTTTGATTTTTTTGTCATCATCGATAACCTAAAAAATTAACGTTTTATTATCTCAAACTTCTTTGGAAATACAAGGAGATTATCACTCTTATTCGCTGAATAAATACTGCGACCCTCCTTTCGCTTCTTTTCCCTTGCAAAATCGACGAAGTTTGTGTAAACTATTTTCTCTAAAATTAAATTTCTACAAACCCGAAAATTAATATTAAAATGACAAATTCACAAGCAAAATCTCTCACAGGCGGTGAAGCCCTGATCAAATGCCTTGAAAACCAAGGTGTGGAATACATTTTTGGGATTCCGGGTGGAGTGGCTATCCCCATCTTTGATGCGTTGGTGAGTTCGAAAATCAAATTCATTCTTGTGCGCCATGAACAGGGTGCGACCCACATGGCAGATGGTTATGCCCGCGCCACAGGAAAACCTGGGGTGGTGCTTGTGACGAGCGGCCCCGGCGCCACGAATACCATCACCGGAATTATGAACGCCCACATGGATTCCATTCCCATTATCGTGCTTTGCGGGCAAACAACGACCAATCTTTTGGGGAAAGACGCGTTTCAAGAAGCAGACATCACCGGCATTACCATGCCGATTGTGAAACACAGTTATTTAGTGAGAAATCCGAATGACATCCCTCGGATCGTGAAGGAATCATTTCACATCGCAACAACCGGCCGCCCGGGACCTGTCTTAATAGA
>CAZAPN010000159.1:0-4114 GCA_964487145.1 uncultured Planctomycetales bacterium
GAAAAAGAGAAACGTTATTTCGATCGGTTCCAATATCCCTTAGCGTTTGCCTTGTTATTTTTAATCGCTGACGCTTTAATATCGACGAGGAAAAAGACGTGAAAACCATAGAGGCTTTGATCATTTTAGGTATTTTTACTCAGCCGGCTTTGGCCGCTTCGAAAGCTGCTCAAGTGAAGGCCGGCAACACGTTTTATGCCCAAGGCAAATATGAGGATTCCCTCAAGAAATACAACGACGCTTTAACAAAAGATTCGGAATCTGATGTTATCAATTTTAATGCGGGCACAGCGGCTTATCAGTTGAAGGATTATGCCAAATCTGTCGAGCATTTACGCAAAGCATTGTTAGGGGACAATAAAGATTTGTCCCAGAAAGTGCATTATAATTTAGGAAATGCGTTATATCGGTTTGGGATGACCAAGGAGAAAACAGATTTAGCGTTTACGGTTCAATCGTTAGAAGAAGCCTTGTCACATTATCAAAAGGCCTTGGATCTTAAAGCTGATGATACGGATGCAAAGTATAATTATGATTTCGTCAAAAAAGAATTGGAGC
Organism: uncultured Planctomycetales bacterium; assembly: GCA_964487145.1. Lineage (GTDB taxonomy): Bacteria > Omnitrophota > Gorgyraeia > Zapsychrales > CAZAPN01 > CAZAPN01. Next base: position 559 of record CAZAPN010000159.1, read on the forward strand.
GTTTGAAAAAAGAATTAGACAAGCAATCCAAAACGTGTCCCAATCCAAAAAAGGAAGAGACCCAGGATCAACAGGATCAGCAAAATCAACAAAATCAACGAAATCAAGAATCGCAACAGAATCAACAACAAGAGTCTAAAGAATCCCAAGAGCAATCCGGCCAAGATCAGGAGAAGTCGCAAGGGAATAAACCCGAGGAAAGCAAAGATCGAACGCCATCCCCGTCCCCGGAGGATGGGCAAAAAACATCTTCTCCTAATGAACCGCAAGAGCAAAAAGAGAATTCTCAACAACACAACAGCGCGTCATCTCAAGAATCCCAGGCCAAGGCCGGAGAACAAAAACAGCAACCCTCATTTGAATCCACTGGCGCTTCGAGAGGGGATATCCCCCAGGATATGTCGCAAAAAGAAGCTGAGATGTTTTTGGACAGTTACCAGCAGGGTCAGGAGCCCAAGGGACTTTTAAATTTTCGTCGGCTTGAGGGAAAAGAAAAAGACGTTATAAAAGATTGGTAATCAAAAAATTTTATAATAAAATATTTCCATGATTCGAAAACTTTGCGTTTTATTGTCGTTTGTATTGTTTTCTACGGGGACTCTGTGGGCCCAGGATACGAGTTTTGAGGCTTCCGTTAGTACAACGAAAGTCGCTTTGGGCGCAAGCCTCCAGTTGACCTTAACGATTCATAACGGCAAGTCCAGTAAACCCATTGATCTACCTACCATTGATGGTTTTGATGGGCGCTATTTAGGCCCCCGCACTCATGTGTCAATTGTGAACGGCCAATATTCAAGTTCTGTTTCATATGTTTATAATCTATTTGCTTTGAAGATTGGAAAATTTCAGATTCCCGCATTGAATATTGACATTGATTCAAAAACGTATACCTCACAGCCCATTGATGTTGAAGTCGTTGATGCTTCTTCGGCTTTACCTGCGGCATCTCAACCTGGGGAGGGACCTTCTGTCTCTCTGGCTCCCGCGAGCCTGGAAGATAAAATATTTTTAACGATAGAGACGCCCAAGAAAGACGTTTATGTCGGCGAGAAAGTTCCTTTAACGATGAAATTGTTTGTGAATCAGGTTGCCGTGAGTGATGTCCAATTTCCGGAATTTGAGCGTAAAGGATTTTTAACGGACGAATTTTCAGCCCCCCAGCAATATACGCAAGTTGTTGGCGGGATTCAATATCAAGTTGTTGAGTTCAATACTTGGCTCTATTCGACAGAAGTCGGTGATTTGACTTTAGGACCGGCAAAGTTAGCCTGTAATATCCTTTATCGATCTTCGCGGTCATCCCAATCTCCTTTTGAAGATATGGGAGGAGATTCCTTTTTTGATCATTTTTTCAATGATGACTTTTTCCAAGGGTTTTTTAACCAATATCAAAAACAACCTGTTCAGCTCCAATCCCCGGGTTGGGAAATCCGCGTTAAACCGCTCCCCGAAGAAAACCGGCCCGTTGATTTTAGCGCAGGTGTGGGCCAATTTGATTTTAAAGTTTCCGTGAGCCCAACGGATTTAAAGGTGGGTGACCCGATAACTCTCAAAATGACGCTCACGGGCAAGGGAAACTTTAAGCAAGTCAAAATGCCTGAATTAGCCGTTTCTGATAATTTTAAACTTTATGACCCCCAGATTAAAGAAGATTCGAATCAGAAGACGGTCGAATATATTCTGATTCCCAAAAGTGCGGAGATTAAAGAAATTCCTCCCGTAAATTTTTCCTATTTTGATCCGGAACAGCAAAAATATCTGACATTAACACAGGGGCCGTTTCCGGTCCGTGTAGAAAAATCTGAAGAACAGCCCAACTTGAAAGTCGTGACCGCGTCTCAGCCAGGCACGACCATTTCTCCGGAGAAGTTAGGCCAGGATATCCTTTTTATTAAGGAAACTACGGAAGGGTTTTATCCCCGGGATTATCGGCTTTTACGGGACGCAAAATTTTTAATTTTTGTTTTTATTGTTTTATCTGGATCTCTCACCGCAGGTTTTTATTATGGGCGTCGGGAGCGATTAAAAACAGATGTTATTTATGCCCGAAGACTTTTGGCGCCTAAGAAGGCAAAAAAAGGATTAGAGGAATCTTTGACATTATTAAAATCCAATCAACAGAAGGAATTTTATGATGCCCTTTTTCGGACATTACAGGGGTATCTCGGAGACAAATGGCATGTGCCATCTGCCGGGATGACTGCGGATGTCATTCGCAACACGCTGGAATCGAAAAAAGTTTCGCAGGAGATCTTAGACAAGGCCCTGTCGATTGTGAGTGAATGCGACATGATGCGCTTTGCGTCCATGACATCGAATCCCGAAAAGATGAAATGGTGCCTTAATAAACTTGAAGAGGTCATTGATTCTCTGGAGAGGTTCAAGGGATGAAACGATTTATTATTTTGATGGGACTTTTGATTTTTACCTTTACTCCTTTAGTTTTAGCTGAAGGTCTGAACACGACCTTGGAATTTGCACGAGGAAACGCCGCATATAAAGGGGGAGATTATCCAAAGGCCATAGACACGTATGAAGGGATTCTCAAGGCGGGATTGGAAAATGGAGATTTGTATTACAACCTGGGCAATAGTTATTTTAAATTAAATCACTTGGGCAAAGCGATATTGAATTATGAACGGGCTCGACAATTAATGCCTCGGGATAGTAACCTTCTTTTTAATTATCAATATGCCATTTCTTTAGTGAAAAACCATGGAGAGGGGGGAAGTTTTGGTTTTTTTGAGCGGCAGATAGTTCAGTATCGGGACCATTGGACAACGAATGAAATAACTTGGATTATTTTCATGGTTTTGTTTTTGGTGATGGGGTTTTATTGGCTGGCTTTTTTTCAAAAGTGGCCCGGGATGAGAAGGATGATTGTTTTTATGGGATTAGGGTCCATTTTGATCTTTCATGGCTGGGTTTTAGCGAACAAGTTGGAAAAAGAAAGTTCGGATGCGGTGATTATTCAAGAAACGGAATCGAAATACGAGCCGAATGAGAGGGGAACCGTTTATTTTCAATTGCCCGAGGGGTCGAAGGTAACTATTTTAAAAGAATCTGAGAGTTGGTTGAAAGTCAAACGTATCGACGGAAAGATCGGTTGGATCAAAAGCGAAACAGCTGAGAAGATTTAGTTTTGGAGGACAGGAATCGATCTGTGGGAGGGGAGGGTGCATGAATATTAAAGTTGAAAAGTTATCTTCGGAAGAGATCGCAAAGCGTGGAATCAAAAAATGGCCGATATGGGAAAAAGAAGTGTCACGGTTTGATTGGACTTATGACAGTCAGGAAGAGTGTTTGTTTTTAGAAGGAGAAGTGACGGTTGAAACGAAAGACGGGAAGAAGGTCAATTTTGGCAAAGGTGATTTTGTGACGTTTCCGAAAGGTCTTTCGTGTGTTTGGAATGTGAAAAGGACAGTTAAAAAACATTATTATTTTAGTTGAAATGATTGAGGGGCCGCGGTACCAAAGGGACAGCGGCCCCACAAGGCAGAATAATAATATTGTTTTAAGCCCAACATTTTAAAATAATTTAAGCGGCCCAGTGATT
>CAZAPN010000160.1:0-4076 GCA_964487145.1 uncultured Planctomycetales bacterium
AAACCCTATCCCTGCAAGAACGCGATGTTGGACAGTCTAGAGGAATTGCTTTTGGTCCGGGGCATGACAGAAGAAATTTTTTTAAAGATCAAGGATTATGTTACGGTTTTCCCTAAGGTGACCAATGAACTTGTTATTAATATCAATACAGCTTCTGAAGTCTTATTAAAGGCTTTTTATCGGGCTTTCGCGGGGGCTGGTACCCAAACGACCCTTGATGATGCCGAAAGTCTCGTCCGAAAAATGATGATATTTCGATCGGGCGAAGACGGCGTCCCTGCGACCTTGGATGATCGCCCGATTAATTTTCAAGGGCTCGCATTAAATGCCAAAGAGGCCGCTTTGTATAATTCTTTTGTGGAAAATACGCGATCGGTTTCCCATTATTTTCATGTGAATGTCCGCGGGACTTGTCTTGCTTCAAAAGTGAAATCGGAGATTAGGGCGATCATCAAACGAGACGACTATTCTATCGTGGCTTGGCAGAAAAAATAAAGCGCTTTTCGAACATAAGGATGCGTTGAATGGCTTCAAAATATATCACATCGGTAGAGATCACGGATTTACATATTAAAGTGATTGAGGCGTTAGGTTCGGAGGCGTCTGCGACTTTGACGCATTGCGAGGTCAGAGAAATCGTTCAGTTTACGGATCAGGAAATTTCAAAAACATTAGAAGAAATCTTTTCTTCGAAGAAAATTCATACGGAAAATATTGTTCTCGGGGTATCGCGCCGGTTTGTGATGCTCAGGCATTTATCTTTGCCGTCTCATATTGATGCTGAAATCAAAAAGATGGTCGATTTGCAGGCGATTCGTCAGATGCCTTACGCGCGGGAAGATGTTGTCTTAGATTATTTTGTCATCGATAAGGAGCCTTCCGGTTATGCCCGGGTCTTGGCTGTTATCGTTCACAAAGATGTCCTCCAGCGGTATTTAAAAATTTTTACGGATGCGCATCTGACCCTCCATAAATTGACATTAAGCTCATCTGGCCTACTCGGATGGTATGTTTATCAAACGACAAAGACCAAGGTCAAGATGGCAGCTGCGGTAGCGATGATTAATGTGGACTCGGTGGTGAGCGAGTTTTGTTTTTTTTATAATCAAAAATTACTTTTTTCCCGCAATTTGAATTTTGGTGCCAAAGATCTCACGGATGAAGGAATCGGCGGGTTTTTAGAGGAAATCCAGGTCACGATCAGCGCCTATCAAAAGGAGAATCCGGGCAAAGATATCTCAAGAATGCTTGTGAGCTCTTCTCTGAGTCAAGCTGTTTTATTGAAGAACAAAATTGAAGCCGAGCTTTCCATCTCGACGGATGTTGTGGACCCTCTCTCCACGATTGGTAAATCCAAGGATTTGCAGTTACCTATTTCTTTGTATCAAAAAGGGGTTTCCCTGATGCTCGGTGTGGGCTTATGCCTTTCCAAACAAGATAAACTCATTAATCTGTTGCCGGCCGAAGTCAGCTTGAGCCGAGAAACACAATATCTTAAACAAGAATGGGTTAAATTGGTCGTTTTGGTGGGGATTGCCGGCGGCTTATTGGTCACCGGATTTGGTTTGCAAATCTATCAAAAACGGTCACAGCTCAAAACGCTGGAACAAAAATTCACGGAATCACGGTCAAAGGTTGATGCCATTAAAAGGAAAATGGAGCAATTGGATGTTATTCAGAAACAATTCAATGACCGGGTCCTCATGGTGGATGTGATTCAAGAGTTATATCGTTTAACACCGCGAGATATTACCTATACCGTTATCGAATTGGGAGAAGAGAACAGTTTAACTCTCCAGGGAGTTGCGTCTGCGGGCGTGGGAATTAATGTTTTTCAAAAAAGCTTGGTCGATTCCTTGTTTTTCGAGAACGTGAACTTGCAATATGCGACAAAACGCAAGGTTCCCGAGGGAGAAATTACAGATTTTAAAATTGTTTGTCGGATGACCAAACCTTAGATGCCGAATAAGGATTTTTAAAAGATGCTTTTGAAACGATTGTCTCAACGAGAAACATATATTTTTATCGCCTGTGTTGTGTTGATGACTCTTTATGTCGGGTATAATTTTGTTTTTAAACCCATGAAAGGAAAGGTAACAACCTTAACAGATCAGATTGATGCCAATCAGCGCCGATTGGAAAAGAACTTGCGCACGATGCGGCAGGCGTCTTCCGTTGAAAAAAATTATGAGCAATACGCTTTGCCTTTGAAACAAAAGATGTCGGATGAGGCCCAGATCACGGCCTTGTTGTCGGAAATTGGAGCCGTGGCCCAGCAGATCCAACTGAGCATTGATAATATGAAGCCGAATAAGGTGAAGAAAGTTGATTTTTATAACGAGTTTAGCGTCAGCCTGACTTTAAATGGGTCCCTTGAGGCGGTCATCCATTTTATGTATTTAATTGAAAATGCGCCCCATCATTTTAACGTGGAATCGATGCGCCTGGAGAAGCGTTCACCCCGTCAGGCTGAAATTCGATGTCAGTTAAGCTTGAAAAGGATGTTTGTTTTATAAATCGGGTGTATACTTATATCAAATGGCCGCAAAGAAATTTGTGTGAGTTTTTATTATCGCAGCGAATAAGATTTATTTGACTTGTTAAAAAGAGGGGGTTCCTTTTTTAAAAGGGGTGGGACGAATGAAAATCAAAATAATATTTTTTTTAGCAATTGTTTTTTTCATCTCATCTTCGGTTTTTGCCGAAGAAAGAATTACGTTGACCACCTATTATCCTTCACCCTTTGGGGCGTATGATCGCTTGCAGTTGGTCCCTAGACCACAGATCACTAAGGCTCCTTGTGATTTAGGGTTAATGTATTTTCGAGAAACTGATAATCTTTTACAGGTGTGTGAGGCGGATAGGAACGGAAACCCTGTTTGGGGACCGGTCGGATTGTGGACAAAGTCAGGAGATAACATTTATCCTAAAGATGGCACAGATATTAATGTGGGAATAGGGACAGCAACTCCTGAAGCAAAATTAAATGTTAAAGGGGATGTTCGTATCCAAGGCCGCTGTGGGATTTTTACTGATATAACCCATAATGCTGTTTTATCAGTTGGAGAAGCCGCTTTATTAGATGACACTTGGGGACATCCTATCCCGGGGACAGGGATGTCTGCTGCTTTTTCAGGGAATGTGGGAATTAAAACGCCAGCTACGAATTATGAAGCTTTGAAGATTAATGCGATTCAATCGCAAGTTCGTATCGATGGCGATGGGGCAAATCCCGATGTTGATGTTTTGCATGTTGAATCTTCCTCTGTCGGCACAATATCAATTAATGCAAAAACAAAGGGAGGAACTGGTATTGATGGTTTTTCATTTGAAGGATATGGTGTGAAGGGACGTACGAATGCAGGTGTTGGAGTTTTTGGGCAGTCGCAGGGATCTGGTGGCGGGAATGACAGCATTGGTGTTAAAGGAGAGGGGCTTGATTGGGGTGGTTATTTTGAAAGTTCTGGTGGAAAGGGTATTTATGCGAAAGGCACGACTATCGCTGGGGAATTTCAGGGCAACGTTGAAATTAACGGCAATTTAGATGTCAAAATGAAAAGCGGGGTAGGCGGAGATGTGACTGTGGACGGAGTTTTAAATTTAGACAATGGTGGAGTCTCCGTTAATGTCATGGATTTATTAATAGATTTGGAGAATCGTATTAAAGCCCTTGAATCCAACTTATCCAGTTTACAAAGTGATTTTAGTAGTCATACGAATAGCACATCACGACATGGGGGAACGGTACCTCCCCCATAAGAGTGAATATCGATTAAATTAGTCAATTTAAGGAGCATAATCATGCGAAAGAAAAATTATAAAATGTTTATTATTTGTTTTTTTTCATTTTTAGGGCTTAGCCTTTTTTGGGGTGTAAAAATTTATGCTGAGTGTGATTGTATACGTGATTGCAATTTGGGTTCTGTTAAGCCGTTGGAAAAGATTGAACCGACAAAGACCCCAGTAACACAGGAGGAGATATCTAAGCAACTTGAAGAACGTCAGAAGGAAATGCTGAAAATGAAGCAAGAGATGCAAGCAAGGCAAGAGAAAATGTTGGAAGAAATGAAAGCCCG
>CAZAPN010000161.1:0-1083 GCA_964487145.1 uncultured Planctomycetales bacterium
ATCGAAAGCTTAATATTCTGTAAAACCGTAAACCCCCCGCCGGCCGGCAACATCAAATCCAAAATAATCAAATCCGGCTTACCCTTGTGGGTCAATTGCACCCCTTGATAACCATCTTCGCAGGTCGCCACATCAAATCCTTCTTTGACCAACATGTCCCGCATGAGCCCGGCAATATCCACATTGTCTTCAATAATGAGAATTTTTTTCATACAACACCCCTTAACTTTTATGCGGCAGGGTAAAAATAAATTTTGACCCTTTGCCTAATTGGCTTTCGACATGGATTGTTCCTTTATGCAGTTCCATAATGCTTTTGCAAATCGAAAGTCCTAATCCCGTCCCCTCGCGAGTCGTCCCGTGAGAATGCCCGAACTGCTGGAACCGGCCAAAAACTTTTTTTAGATCGTCCTCGGAAATCCCGTCCCCTGTATCGACAACGGCACATTCCAAATGATCAGCATGGTCTTTGACAATAATCTCAATTTTTCCTTTTTCCGTAAACTTCAAGGCGTTTGCGACTAAATTCGTCACGACTTGAACAATCCGGTCTCGATCGGCTTCGATCTCCATCATGTCCTTCGGATAATGTATTTTAAAATCCAGCCCTTTTTGCTGAATGAGAGAACTAAAATTGCCATGGACTTCTTTGACAAGATCGACCAAATTAAAACGTTGCTTGGTTAACTTAACCTCATGGGCCTCGAGCTTGGCCAAATCCAAAAGATCATCAATAATCCGGCGCAAAATATCTGTATTTCTGACCGCCATCGATAATTTTTCTTTCTGCTGAGCAGAGATATCGCCATAAATCCCGTCGACAACTTGGCTAACGGCCCCGCGGATAATCGTCAAGGGAGTCCTTAACTCATGGGAGACCATCGAAACAAATTCTGATTTCAGTTTATCTAAGACTTTCAATTCTTCATTTTTTTTCTCAAGTTCCCTATAAAGAATCCGAACCGCATTCGCCGTCTTTTCAGGCCCCCAGCTGGCACTAATCGTCTCAGGAGTGATGTCTTCAACCGAAAGGCGATCAGATGATTTCTCTGCAACTTTTTCTGAGATCGATTCTGAGGAAGG
>CAZAPN010000161.1:1093-3998 GCA_964487145.1 uncultured Planctomycetales bacterium
GACCCACCGCTGGATAATCGTAATCAACTCGGCGCAATCGGAAGTCTTCACGCAATATTCATTGGCTCCCATCCGGCGCGCTTTGTCCGCATCGACCGCATCAATTCGTCCTGTTCCAATGATCACCTTCGCGGGAAGTTTATGGACTTGCTTCAACTGCCGGCAGGTCTCAAATCCGTCGATTCCGGGCAACATGGTGTCCAGGACAATAATATCGGGATTGATTTCAAGCGCCCGCTCAACCCCTTTCTCCCCCGATTCGGCAATCACGATATCCGAAAAGCCTGCCTTGTGAAGATAGCGGGAAATAATTTTTTGGTCTTGCTCGTTGTCCTCAATCAAAAGGATTTTCATAAGGTCTCTTTAATTTTCAGGGATGAAGGCCTTTTTTCCAGTAAATGCTAAATCCCTCAACCACCTCAACAAATTCTTCGTAAGTTACCGGTTTTTGAATAAAATTTGACGCGCCCAAATTATAACTTCGCGCAATGTCCTGTTCATTTTTCGAAGCACTGAGCATAATAACAGGGACATCGCAGATCCCCTGATCCCCTTTGATCTTTTGTAAGACCTCAAATCCGTCCATTCCCGGCATGCTAATGTCTAAGAGAATCAAGTCGGGACGCGGATTTTTCGGCTGACCAAAGAAATCGAAAACGGCCTGTCCACCGTTAGCTATAAATAAATTATTCTTAAATGTCGCATTCTTGAACGCCCGAATGGCAATTTTGATATCCACATCGTTATCGTCCACCAAAAGAATATTTAAGCAATCCGCCATTTCGATCTTTCGTTAAAAAACCCTGTCTTTTTCTGATTAAGATTCTTTGATCTCTTCACCGACAAGATCTTCATCCGATTTGTCCGGGGATTTCAAGCCTTTGGGGATCGTAAAATAAAAGGTCGCCCCGTGCCCCACTTCGGATTCGATCCAAATTTTTCCCTGATGATCATCGATAACACGCTTCACGATACTGAGACCCGCCCCTGTACCTTCATACTCTTTATCGGTATGCAATCGCTTAAACAACCCAAAAACCTGGCCGTGATACTTGGGATCAATGCCTATGCCGTTGTCTTTAATAAAAAATTTATGGAATTCTCCCTCGTCGATATACCCCACGTCAACCCGAGGATTTTCTTTATTATTTTTTGAAGAAAATTTAATTGCATTATTAATAAGATTCAAGAAAACTTCGGCAATTTTAATCCGGTCGCAGCGAATGACCGGAAGGTTTTCCCCCACATTCAATTGAACTTTGTTCGCCTGGATATCATATTTAATCCTTTCGAGAACTGAATCGAGAAGCTCTTTCACATTCACATCTTCATAAGGATTCTTAATTCGAGAAATACGAGACAATTGCAAAAGGTCATCAATCAAAGCGCTCATTTTGGTCGCGCCTTTACGGATTTCATCAATATATTCTTTGCCGTTTTGATCCAGCTTGGATTTATAATCTTCCTCGAGAAAGGTGGCAAAAGAGGCGATTCCCCGCAAGGGAGCGCGCAAATCGTGGCTCGCGGTATAAACAAAGCTGTCCAATTCCTGATTGACTTCTTTGAGCTCCTTTTTCTGACGGGTGGTTAAAGCCAGATTCTTGAATAAGGTTTTGCTCTTCTCCTCTAGTTCCTGGGTGACCTTCGCGAGATTCTTTGCCATCTGATTGAAGGCCTTGGATAACTCGCCGATTTCATCCTTGCTGTCAACCTGGACTTCGACCTGGTAATTTCCTTTTCCGACTTCCTGGGAAGCCTCATGGAGCTTGAGGACAGGCTGAATAAGCTTACGGCTTGCAAAATAAGCCAAAACTGAAATAATCAAAATCAAAAAACCACCAATAAATAAGGTGCGGTTTCTAAGGGCTCTCACCGGGGCCAAGGCTTCGGTCGCATCGATCTCGGACATGAGACACCATTCTTCGTCAGGCAAATATTTTTGGACACCCAGGACAGGGACCCCCATATAATTTTTATAAATCTTCGGGGCTTTCTTGCCACTGAAGCAGGCTTGTGCTCCTTGCGTCGTGACTTTTATGTTCAAGATGGAATCTTTAATAAAACGGGACTGGGTAATCATGCGAAGCTTTTTATCAATAATATATGTTTCCCCCGACTTTCCTAAACCTTCCCGGGACGTTGTGATTTCATCCAAAACCTTCGCCCGGATCATGAGCGCAATGGCTCCCACGATTTCATTGCTTTGAGCGTTACGGATTTCCTCTAAAATGATAATCAAATTCTGATTCGTGAGAGGGTTCCTTTCAAACCCGACAAAATAAGTCCCGCGCTCATAAACGTAACGGATATAATCAATCGGCATTTTCCGCCCGATCAAGGTGGGATCAGTGCTTGCGATAATGTTGCCATGAACATCCCAAACACTGACGATCTCAATATCCGTTCTCTGGTCGATATTTTTATAATATGTCGAAGGTTCCCGGTTTAAATCCTGGAAAGTCGACATGATGTCATCTTGAATTTCCTGAATAACTTCAGGGTCATTCGAACCAGTCTCTTGCAATTGACGAGGAAGATAGGCCCCGGCAAATTCCTTGGCCTGCTCTTGTCTAAGCTGTATCGAGTGGTTAATATGCGAGGCCCTGGAACTTGTGACAGCCTGGAGGGCATCGATTGTCTTTTGCTCCAATTGGGCTTTACCGTAAGAATAATTCGCGATGCTGACCGCCAGAAGAGGGATAACGGAAATGATCCAGAGAAGAACAATCAGTTTCTGTCCGAGCTTTAGGTCTTTAAACATAAAATCTCTTTATTGAAGAAAGGATGGTTAATGTTCGGACTTATTATAACAATTCAAGTTTGATTACACCAAAAAAATAAAAAATAAAAATCGGGCGGCCCGTTCCCGCAAGGGACAGGGCCCCCCGATCAAAATATCTTAAAA
>CAZAPN010000162.1:0-3997 GCA_964487145.1 uncultured Planctomycetales bacterium
AAAGACCCCGCGTCGTGATTTTAGTAACCGGAAATGAGCTTTTATCTCTTGAAGAAAAATTGACTCCTGGTAAAATCAGGAACACGAATCAATATGCCCTGACAAGCTTGGTAGAGAAGGCCGGCGGAAATGCCGTATCTTTAGGGGCATGTCAAGATGACCTTCATTCATTAAAAAACAAGATTCGTCAGGGATTTTCGTTTGACATGTTGTTGATCAGCGGGGGGATGTCCGTCGGTGATTTTGATTTTGTTCCTCAAGCTTTAAAAGGGTTAGGGGTTGATATTCTTTTTCACGGCGTTTCCGTGCAACCGGGAAAACCACTTCTCTTCGGCCGAAAAGGCAAAACCCTTATTTTTGGATTACCCGGGAACCCGATTTCGAGCATGGTGTCTTTTTATAAGTTTGTATATCCGTGTTTGCTGAAGATATCAGGTTGTCAACATTATCGCTTTAAAACAGCTAAAGCGATTTTAGCTGAGGATGTTTCTGTGCCTTCGGCCAGGACTAAAATCATGCGTGGAATCGTTTTCGATCGCGATGAGAATTTATTCGTCAAATTAGCTTCTCATCAAGGATCGGGAAATATGCTTTCGATGGTCAGGGCAAATTGTTTATTTGAGATCCCCGAAGGGAGAACTTACCTTAAAAAAGGGACTCGGACGATCATCCAATATCTTCCGTGAAATTTTAGAAAGGAGTTTTATGGTTTCTCAACGAAAGAAACAAGAGGGAATGATCGATACGAGTTCGAAAAAGATCACCAAACGTATCGCGCAAGCGAGTGCGACTATTTACCTGGGCGCAAAGGCGTTTAAGGCTTTGCTCGAAGGTCGATCTCCCAAGGGAAATGTTTTGGAGGCGGCCCGGTTGGCTGGTATAATGGCTGCGAAACAAACTCCGTTTTTAATCCCGATGTGTCATCCGATTGAGTTAAATAAGGTTCGGATTGACTTTTTGCTTGAGAAGAAAAAACAGTCTGTTCAGATCGTAGCTCAGGTCGTATGTTTAGGCCGTACGGGAGTCGAAATGGAGGCGTTAGCCGGGTGTTGTGTCGCTGCTTTAACCGTTTACGATATGATGAAATGGTGTGATAAAAGCATGGTTATATCGGATATTAAGTTGGTTTATAAAAGTGGCGGGAAAAGTGGCCTTTTTATCAGAAAAGAATAAATCCTGAAAGAATTTTCATGAAAAAATATTTAGTGGGTTCTTGTGTCTTTAATGAGGGAGAAAAAATCCAAAATGTCATTCGACGCTTTAATGATTATTCTCTTTACGATATTTTGATTATTGATGACGGTTCAACGGATGGGGCGTTATCGCATCTTGATCCGGCTTTGCCTGTCAAGGTGATCAGAAATCCTCTCCAAAGCGGGGCAGGCCATTGTATTCGTCAAATTTTTGACTACGCTAAAGAAAACGGATATGTCGCTGTTTTTTTTGTTTCTGGTAATAACAAAGATTCGACGGAAGATATTGATAAATTGAAAACAGCTATTGAGGAAGGATATGATTTTGTTCAAGGTTCCCGTTATTTGGCCGGAGGGAAATACGGAGGAATGCCGGCCTACCGGCGCATGGCCACACGCTTGTTGCATCCCAAATTATTTTCCCTCATTTCCGGAATGACAATCACGGATAGCACCAACGGTTTTCGCGCGGTAAGATTGTCTGTCCTGGACAATTCCCAGATTAATCTTCAGCAATCCTGGCTCGACCATTATGAATTAGAACCATATTTGTTTTTTAAGGCCATCAAACTGGGATATAAAGTGAAAGAAGTTCCGGTGACAAAAATTTATCCTCCCAAAGCCAAGGGCTACACCAAAATGAAACCCATCACCGGATGGTGGAGCATTTTAAAGCCGCTCATTTATCTGGGATTTGGAATCCGAAAATAATGTTCAAAAATAAAATCAAATTTTTGCCCCTGGGTTATGTCCTGATAGGATTATTGATTGCCGTAGGAATTCTTTTCCGTTTTTACAGGATCACCGACAATCAATTCATCTTTTATGATGAAGGCTATTATCTGAATTACAATTATCAGTATTTAAAAATCATTGCGCAGAATTCAGCGACGAACTTGCCAGACATCTTCAAAGAATTGTCCTTATTCCTGCGTCTTTCGTTACGGACGGGGAAGGCTTTGTTCTTTTTTCTTTCGGATTCGAGGGTTTTTTGGGGAGGGCTGGATTGGTGGTTTTTCCCAAAGGTTGTGGCCGCTGTTTGCGGAGTTTTAACCTTTTGGATAACCTATATTTTTGCCAAGAGATATTTTCAGTCTTCATGGGTGGGGTGGGGAAGTGTCGCATTACTCACGATCCTTCCCGGCCATGTTTTTTATTCCCGGATCGGTTTGCAGGAAACGTTAGCCTGTTTATTGTTTCTGACAGGATTATACCTTTACCTTTTTCCCAAGGAGTTCGGTCTTCGAACATTTCTTTCGGCGATAGTTTTGACAGCCGCTTATTTTTCGAATTACCGACTGATTGTTCTTCCAGCGATTGTCTTTTTTTGTGAGGGATATTTCAGTCTCTCGGAACAAAGGCCATTTGGGTTTCGAAAATATCTTTGGCATTTGCTGACTTTTCTTCTTTTGATTTTCTCCATAGGTGGTCTTTATAACGCCGAGAATACGATGATCACCTTTTCCTGGATGTTCCATCAACAGGATTTGGCGCAACAACAAGGATTTCAATGGTTTAATCTTTTGTCGTATCCCTATTATCTCGTCCGATTGGAAAATATTTTATTGGGGATGCTTTTTTTTGCCAATGGTTATTATTTGATCCGAAGACGGTTTCAGGAAGGTTTTTTGTTTAGCCTTGTTGTCTTTATTATGCTGCTTTTTTCATTTTCCTCGGAACGTGGCGCGAGATATTTATGTGTCGCCATGCCGTTGATTTCGATGTCAGTGATCGCCTTTTTGTTTCATCTATTGAAAACAAAAAATTTATATCTTCGGATCGGCCTTATCGGGGTTGTCTTTTTGATGGGCAGCGGGATGCTGGTGAAATCTTGGGCGACTGTCCAAGTCCGCACAGACTATCAAAAATCGACCCAAGATTTATTGGCTTTAAGTTCAGAAATTAAAGCGCAATCAACCCAGCCCTGGGTGATGAACCTTTATACCCCTAATCGTAAAGACATTGTCTCTTGTCCACAAAACTATCGTTATTTTCTGATGCTTTATGCCCAAGGATATCGCTATCTGATTATCGAGCCCCAGGTTTATGTTTCCTGGACCAAAACAGGCGCCCATTTTGATTTGCCGTTAGAAGATTTTCTGGAGTTCTTTCTCCGTCAAATCAAACCATGGAAGACATATCCTCATTTTAATTCACTTGTTATGGAGCGTTTTGTTTTTGACCACAATCAAGACTTGAGGCGTTCGATTGAGTTCTTAAATTTGAATAAAGATCATTCTTTCGGAGAATTGAGGGTTTATAATATCCGAGAAGGGCTCGATGATCTTCAGCAGCGTGTATTGAAAAGAAATGACTCGTTAGAAAGGGTTTCGCAATGAGAACCTTGCGTTTGAGAGAAGCTTTGCATTCAATCAAATTCCCGGGATTGAATCGGAATCTTTTTTCTTCCGCTGAATGGCTGAATGTTTTAGAGAAAGCCTATGGAGTGAAGCTTTATATCAAGTATATTCAGGCTCAAGGATCCGTGAGAAGTTATGTGATTTATTCGGTTGTAAATAATTTTCTTGAGAAAAAAATTTGTATTTGTTCATATTGCGATTATTGCGATTCTTTGATCGGTAGCCCGACCGATTGGCAGGAATTTTTTGCTTCTTTCCGTTCAGAATATCCGGATTACCGCATCGCGATCCGGAATTTACGGGACAGAGACGCCTTACAAAATCCGAACTTTACCCTTCTCAGTCAAGAGAAGTTTCATATTCTTGACATCCGTTTTGATCTGGATACGATCTGGAAAAAAACACACGAATCTTTTCGCAGCGCCGTCAAACAAGCCCAGAAAT
>CAZAPN010000163.1:0-3961 GCA_964487145.1 uncultured Planctomycetales bacterium
CGTATCCAACTTCGTCATGATGTTGACATCAATCGACCCAGCTTTCACGTTGTTTCTTAATTCGGCTTGTAAGGCTAGTTTTTCTGCGGGATCGGTTGTCGCAAGCATTTTTTGATACAGGGTTTTGAGGGAAGAATTGTCAGGGAGCAGTTCAAAATATTTTGTAATTTCGCTTTTAGGTTCAAAAACTGAGTTTTTTAGCTCTTCTATTTGTTTTTTAACGATTCTATCCAGTAAATTCAGGTAAGCCGTAATTCGTTCAGCTCGGCAATCATCAGTATCTCGAGTGATAGGTGTATATTCTTCACCATAAAACCGGCAATAATATTCGCGCATATCTTCAATTAAGGTGTCATCAACCAGAGAAATGACCGAAGAAATGCCATATTTTGCGACTTTTAACGGGGTGTCAAGGGTGAAACACGTTCCCATGACTGGGATATGAAAGGTGTGTGGTTTTGTCATCATAATTTTTTTAAAGCTATATATTTATAAAAATCTTAGTAATAATATACCGCCATTAACTGAAAAATCAAGTTAATTATCCTTTAAGAATTTCTCCTGATCTCACGAAATTTGGCTTGTCGCTTTTAATTTGTTAGGCTAGAATATGAAGAATTTAATCAATAACTTTTCAAGGTGTTTACGACTCATGAGTTCTTCCCTTATTCAAAAAATCGTTCAAACAAGCTTTCAAGGCAAGGTCCTCCCCCAAGGCATTTGTCGGAAGGTATTGGATTCTCCGCAGATTGATCTCATCGATTTGTTGGCAGCCGCATTTCGAATCCGTAAGAGATATTTCGGGAAGGAGGTCCTGATTCACATCCTGAATAATGCCCAGAACGGTTTATGCCCGGAGGATTGCCGATATTGCGTTCAGTCAAAATCCGCTAAAGCGAATGTGGAGACGTATCCCCTTAAAAACGACCGAGAAATTTTGCAAGAGGCCAAAGTTGCCTTTGAGTCGGGTGCGTATCGGTATTGCATTGTTCTTTCGGGCCGCAAGGTCTCTGGACAAGTTATCGAACGGTTGGCCCAGGTTGTCCGCAAGGTCAAATCAAAATTCCCATTGAAGACCTGTCTTTCAGCGGGGTTTGTTGAAGCCAAAGACTTGAAGATATTGCGTCAGGCGGGATTGGATCGATTGAATCACAATTTGAATACGTCTGAGAAATTTTATAAAAAAATTTGTACAACTCATGAATTCGCCAATCGTGTTGATATGGTCAAAAGAGCCCATGACGCGGGTGTGAGTGTTTGCTCGGGTGTTATCATCGGCATGGGGGAAAGGCTTGATGATATTATTGATGTTGCGCTGGATTTAAAACGTTTGAAGATTGAATCCATTCCGATTAACTTTTTGTTGCCGATTCCTGGGGTTCGGTTGCCGCAACCGAAAGGACTTTCTGCGGAATTTTGTTTGCGCGTTTTATGCCTATTTCGGTTTTTAAACCCGAAAGCGGAAATCCGAATGGCCGCCGGACGAGAGAAATATCTAGGAGCGCTTCAGCCCTTAGGTCTTTATGCAGCGAATTCATTGTTTCTGGACGGATATTTGAATGCCCAAGGCGCATCGCGTTTTGAGACTTTACGCATGATTCGAGATGCCGGTTTTAGCATAAAATCAAAAATTCCTTTAGATAAACTGATCCTACGAGAAAAAAGAAGACCTGGAATAAGTTCTTCAAGCGTTGTTCTGAAAAGTTTAAAAGAATTAAGACCGTCGATTAACCATGAATGAGGAGAGATGATGGAAAATGTAATTATTATTGGATCGGGACCTGCGGCGCACACGGCCGCGATTTATGCCGCCCGTGCGAATTTGATGCCGCTCATGTTTGAAGGGATGATGGCGGCCAATATGCCGGCCGGAGGGCAGCTCATGGTGACAACACTCATTGAAAATTTTCCGGGATTTGAAGAGGGCATCCAAGGTCCCATGCTGATGGCCAAGATGCGCGAGCAAGTCCTTAAATGTTGCGCGCGGATTGAAACAAAAACCGTGGATAAGGTCGATTTAAGTCATCGTCCCTTTAAAGTTTTTGCAGACTCAGAAGTTTATGAAACAAAGACATTGATTGTGGCAACGGGAGCGACAGCAAAAGTCCTGAATCTGCCGGGAGAAAATCTTTTTTGGCAAAGGGGGATTTCGGCCTGTGCGGTTTGCGATGGAGCGTTGCCGATTTTTCGAAACAAAGTTTTGGCCGTGATTGGTGGAGGGGATTCAGCCTTGGAAGAGGCGTTACACTTGGCGCATTATGCCAGTAAAGTTCTTTTGATTGTCCGTCGGGATGTGATGCGCGCATGTAAGGCCATGCAAAAAAGACTTCTTGCGGATCCCAAGATTGAAGTTATTTTTAACACGGTTCCTGTAGAGGCGTTAGGAGAGAAGTTTCTGACGGGTCTAAAAGTCCGTCATGTGAAAACAAATGAAGAACGCATCTTGCCGATTTCCGGATTGTTTTATGCGATTGGCCACACACCCAATACGGTTTTTTTGAATGGGCAATTAACTTTAGATGAGGACGGGTATATCAAAACTCAACCAGGAACAACGCATACCAACGTCGAGGGTGTTTTTGCCGCCGGAGATGTGCAAGATAAACGGTATCGTCAGGCTATTTCTGCGGCCGGATCGGGCTGTATGGCCGCTCTGGATGCGGAACGATTTTTAAATGAGCATCCGTAAGTGATAGCCAAAGATAAAAAATATCAGATGATCAATTGAAAATAGGAGGTATTTATGGTTTTGGTCGGAAAACACGCACCAGATTTTACCGCAAAAGCGATTATAAATGGGGGAGAAATCAAAGAGGATTTTAAGTTGTCAGATTTCCGTGGCGGATTTTATGTTGTTTTGTTTTTTTATCCGTTAGACTTTACCTTTGTTTGCCCGACAGAGTTGCATTCTTTTCAAGAGAAACTTTCGGAGTTTGAACGCAGAGATGTCCAGGTGATTGCTGTTTCCACTGACTCGTGGTTTTCTCATTTGGCGTGGCTCAAAACCCCGAAGAAGTTGGGTGGGATTGAGGGCGTGAAATATCCGATCGTTTCTGACTTTAATAAGACCATTTCCAAAGATTATGATGTTTTGGTTGAAGAGGCAGGATTGGCGTTGCGGGGACTTTTTTTGATTGATAAGGAAGGGATTGTCCAACATCAGGTCGTGAATAATCTTCCGTTAGGACGCAGCGTTGATGAGGCCTTAAGGCTTGTCGATGCGCTTCAATTTACGGAGAAATATGGCGAAGTTTGTCCGGCAAATTGGAAACAGGGTGATAAGGGGATGAAGCCTGATGGGGAAGGCTTAAAAAAGTTCTTTGGGAAAACATAAAAGGCTTTGCGCTTATGGAGCAATGCGACATAAGCGCGAGGCCTTTTTATCCCGAGCGCAGCGAGGGGGAGCCCCTCGCGCCTCAAACTTACTTTAAGGCACTCGGGGTTAATTCGCCCAGCGACTTATGTTCTGCTGGCTGAAGCCAGCATCCATAAGTCGCGGGCTCATTAAAAGGAGGTTTATATGGCTTTCACATTACCAAAATTAGCATTTTCGTTGGATGCATTAGAACCCCATTTGGATGCTAAAACGATGGAAATCCATTATGGGAAACATCATCAGACATATTTGGATAATCTGAATAAAGCTGTCTCTGGCCGGAAAGAGGTCGAGGGCAAGAGTGTTGAAGAGCTCCTTTCGGATTTAAATGCGGTTCCTGAAGATATCCGTACAGCCGTTCGAAATCATGGTGGTGGATTCGCGAACCATAATCTTTATTGGGACATCATGGGACCGAATAAAGGGGGCGAACCAAAAGGAGATCTGGACGAGGCCATTAAAAAGGATTTCGGAACGTTCGCGGCTTTTAAGGAAAAGTTTGAAACAGCAGCGAAAACTCATTTTGGAAGCGGTTGGGCGTGGCTCGCCGTGAATAAAAACGGCGGATTAGAAGTTTTTTCAACG
>CAZAPN010000164.1:0-3954 GCA_964487145.1 uncultured Planctomycetales bacterium
TATCCTCAGCATGACAAAGCTGTTTTTTACCAAAAAGGAACAAAAAAAAAAATAAGGGTTTCACAAATGAAAATCTTTTTTTATGTGTCCTTTTGTGCCTTTTGTGGTTCAAAGTTTACTCCAGAATACCCGGCATTTTCCCTTCCATTGGCTTTGTCGGTACAGATGCTTCGTATTCTCAGCATGACAAAGCTGTTTTTTTACCAAAAAGGAACAAAAAAACATACGGGTTTCACAAATGAAAATCTTTTTTATGTGTCCTTTTGTGCCTTTTGTGGTTCAAGAATCACCTCCGGGAAACGGTAATGACCTATGCGTTTTTATTCTCCACCAGAATGTTGATGATGGCAAAAATAATGACAGCGATCAACTTTGCGGTACGGTTATCTTGGTCGAAACGAGGCGAGACTTCCGCCACATCGAAACTAATGACCTTCTTGGATCTGAAAATCTCTTTCAAATAGGTCAACACCACCTCCGCATCCATTCCAAAGGGCTGAATAGCCGATACTCCGGGGGCAAAAGAGGAGTTGAACACATCGCTGCAAAGCGTTAAATAGACATGATCGTGCCGACCGATAAAATCATGGATGGTTTGGGTGATTTTCTGCTGGTTCTGATCCGTGAAATCCTTGGCCAGAATATGTTCCGCCCCGAGAGCTTCGGCCTTCTTGAACAGGCTGATGGTGTTTCCGCTCGCCTGCACGCCCAGACACAGGTAAGAAAAGTCCCGGTTCCGCTCCCGGCAACTTTCCGCGATTTGAGAGAACATGGTCCCCGAAGAGCTCTCCTTTTCGTGGGGACGCAGATCGAAATGGGCGTCAAAATTGATGATCCCCAACGACGATTGGCCCCTGTTTTCCAAGTGGCCGATGATGCCGTTGTAGTTTCCCAAGGCCAGTTCGTGGCCACCGCCTAAAACGATCGGGAAAAAGTGAGCGTCCAAAACGAGGTTCACGGCCTTTTTCAATTCTTCCTGCGCCTCTTCCATCCGGCCCTCCACGCAATCGATATCGCCGGCATCGTAGATGTATAGGGCTCTGCCGAATGTGACCGGCAAATTTGCCACCGCCCGACGGATGTACTCCGCTCCTTGCCGGGCCCCTTTCCGTCCCATGTTTCTCGACACCCCTTCATCGCAGGTAAACCCGAGGATGCAGATGTTGATTTTGGAAGGATCCGGCTCAACCGAGGCCATCGAGGTCAAATCCAGAAAACGGACGATCTGGTGAATGCGAAAAGAATCCTCATCTTCAGGATCATCCACGCGCCCGGACCAAAACTCACGGTTGGGCAATCTGTAGTTCTTAAAATCCATAGTCGTTTATGCTGTTTCGGGCGCTGTTGATGGCCCAAATCCATTTTTCTTCGCGACAAAGTTACGGCATTTTTATTTTCAAACCACCTATTTTTTCTGCGATAGAGGAGACAATCTCTTTCCGATCTTATTAGCTTGGAATGCCAAGTATAATCTTTACTCTGGATTCAGGTTCTTTATGGTTTCTGAATCCTCTCATTTTATGGTTTCATTCTTTTTAATGACCTGTTTAATCGCATTCCCAGCACGCTAAAGTCAATTATTTTGCACAAAGGGTTTTCCCCAACATAAACGCCTTTTTGCAATCCTCGACAAAAACCGTTTCCCGTCGCTTCAGCCTTTTTTTGCCGTCAAAATAGGTCATGGCGTATTTGCTGTAATCGTCAAATTGGTAGGTTGATGTCGATATCAAATACTCACTTCTCCCAAAAGTGCGTTTCATCAGCTTCTGATTATACCTGAAAAGCTTAGGGTAGCCAATCAACGGCAAGGCGAACGAAGGGGCGTTCATGGTATAGATAAATCCGGTCCGGATTTTTTTCCCAAAAGATGATGGCTTGCCTTCATACGAAGTATATGGAAAAAGCAAGCGTTCCATAAACGACTTCATTTCTCCGGTAACGGCTGTGAAATAAATTGGGGAGCCCAAAATAAGCGCATCACATTCGCAAATCCTTTGCAAAACAGCTTCCAAGTCGTCTTTCATGACACATTTGGTCACCTTGTTCCCTTTGAGTTTACAGGCAAAACAACTGGTACAGCCTTTAAACTGAAGATCGTAAAGATTGATCAATTCAGTTTCGGCTCCCGCTTCTTTCGCCCCTTCCAGGCACTGTTCAAGTAAAATATGCGTATTCCATCTTTTCCTTGGACTTCCATTTACCACTACAATTTTCTTGTTTTTCTCCATGTCCCGTTTAATCATTTTCTTCATAGTAATAGGAGTAGTCAATCCCTTTCATAAACATTTCCCGGTCGTTAATTTTGGAGGTGAGCGCCTTTTCCAACAACGATTTTAGCACGTTGCTTTGGGTTGGACTTTGCATCATTGCGCTCATGTAATCCCGCTTGCTTATTTTGCTCCAATCCACGCATTTTTTGAGCTGTTTTTTCAACATCAAATCCAGCCATATCCGGGTGCTTCTGCCATTTCCTTCCATAAAAGGATGAGCAATGTTCATCTCCACATACTTGCTTACGATTTCGTCGAATGTGGTTTCGGGCATTGCTTCGATTTGCTTTAATGTGTCGCCCAAAAAGCGGGATACGGCGAAATGGAAACCCCCTTTTGAAATGTTTTTCTGCCGGATTTGTCCCGCAAAATCATACAAGCCGCCAAACAGATAAGCGTGTATTTGTTGCAAACCTTTGGCGGTGCCAACTTCAATGCTGTTGATGAACGAACTTTCGAACAAGGCATAGGCTTTTGTTTTGCTTTTCCCATCGATGCTTTCAGCGCTGAACGTGAACCAATCAATAAACCGGTTGGCCTTTGTCCCCGGAAATGTTTTGCCTAAGGCCACAATGCCGGCGTAATCGAGCATGTCCGCTAAACGTCTTTTGCCGTCGGGCGCAAGAAATTTCAACTGGGTAGTGGCACTAACCACTTGACTGTTCTCTTTTTTCAACTTGGCTTTGAGGTATTTCCAATAGTTGCGGGTTTTGGTGTAATCGTCCTGATCGGTAAGCAACGCAACAATATCCAGCACGCTAAACCACCATTTGGCGTTTTGTTCGTCCCAAACAGCCCGCACTTCGCGGTCGTCAAAAAAACGGATGGATATTTTGGTATCACTCATGTTTTAAATCTCTTGTATTCTGTCACTCAGCAATTATCCCTTCAAAGATAAGATAATTTTTGATACATTTTTGGGCTTTAGGGGATTTGGTGTGAAATGATTTTATACAAGCTTCGTTAAAAACGAAATCATTTTTGGCCTTAAAAAAACAGCCATTAATCCATAGAAAACTGCAAATATGAAAGAATACCAAACTTTAAATCCAAACCTAAAGTAACAGCCTAAAAGAAAAAAAAGCAAACCAAAAGGCACCGAATTCATTAAAAAAACAAATAATTTCTTTTTATAGCTCATCACAATTAATTTTTTAGAAAACCAAGCGACTAAAACAGCTGGGGTAAAAGATAGATTAACTCGAAGCACTTTCCCCTTAGTCTAACTGGCGGGGCTTGCTATTCGGCGGGGATTAAACCCCACTTTCCTGTCGCTTACCGCTGGCGTTTATTAATTTGTTTGTCGTTTCTAGTTCCAGTTCCCCCCTGCTGAAAGCATGGCTTAGTTATGCACAGAATTTAATAAATTTCTTTCTTTTTGATTTTCAATCCACTCAATTTATAAAGCATCATACATAATTCATTTATGTCCCTTTTGAAGTTTGCCTATAAACCATATTGTATTTATCATCTTTTCTTGCTTCAAATATCCACTCCGCACCATCGAATACAATTAAATCACTCTTCTCAACTGTTGGGATTCCCCATAAATTGATATTATAGATTTTATCTATTACCTCATTCCATTGACTTTCTGTTATTCGTATTGTGTCATTTTGAACTAATTTCCCAGGACTATATCCGCCTGCTCCGTTTGCTCTCTTCACGAACAGTAAGTATTCGT
>CAZAPN010000165.1:0-3880 GCA_964487145.1 uncultured Planctomycetales bacterium
GTTCTGCTCTAACATAGGCCACAATCCAGCGAGATGGTCCCAATGATCATGAGAAACAATAATATGCCGAATCTTAGAGGGGTCCACCTTCATCGCCTTCAGATTGCGCAAAAAAACTTTTGCATCTCCAAATGTATCGAAAAGGACATCATCGCCGATCAAAAACGCAATTCCCCAATGCTTAATCAATCTCTCCCATTTTGTCGAGCCTTCAGCAATAAGCTTTATTTGCATACAGCCTCCTTCCCGGCCCGCGGTTTAGGCCAGGCAGCGGCGCGGCAGGCATGAAAGATGGGGCTTCTTTTTCCTAAGGACGGTAATTTTGTAACGCACAATCGTGTGCTAAAATTTCCAACCTTCACCTTCTTGCCTTCACAGTCATCACAGACCAAAAATTGACGGGTCTTTGAAAAATGATTCACGCATCCCGGGGCCTCAAAATAAGCCTTCGCGACATCCATCCCTTTTTCTGTCAAAACAAAGACCGGAATAGCCCGAGAAAACTGTAAAAAAGCGTTTTGGCCGACCTGCTCTCTCATCTTGCGGGACCCGCAACTCCAGACCAAATCAGCATAATTTTTTATTTCATCAATCCGTTTGTCTGCGACACCGGTTGTGCATATCACAAAAATAGTGATACAAACTTTATACTGGGCCTCCCGACTCCGAATCTCTTTCAAATTCTCGCCTCGAAAACCATTGACCGTAACAGCAATTCGTTTATGACCTAAACGCACCGCTTGTTCGATTCCCTTCATTTGATCAATACGCGCCTGATCTGAAACAAGGTGGCATCGTTGTTGTTTCAACCGCTCCTGTATGGTTTGAATCGGCGAGGTCCAAAACAATCCGTTCATCCGACTGCCGATGCCTTGAACAACGTCAGGATTATCCGTGACAACCGTCCCTGCCCCTTCGCACACCAAAACCGCGACATCAACCGTTTTTTTGCGCAAGGCATACATCATCATTTCGGACGCGCCGTAAGGGATAGAAATCTTTGAATCAATGATTTGCCGATGATTTGTAAATTGTCCCAAGGTCCTGATCTTCGTTTCCATGGTTTGCTGGATCTGTGCCTTGAGCGCATTCAAATCCTGACCTTCAAGCTTGCGAAGGCCTGGATACAGGACATTCGCCAACGGGCAATATCTCATGTCAGGGTCAGAAACATAAATCACCCGGCCTTCGGACACGACAATAAACACCGAAAAGTGCCGCAAGACATGGATATCTTTACCCAAGGCAATCTCGTTTCCGTATTGTTTTAAAATCCTTTGCAATGCCATATCAATGATGATGCGCAAGCTTAAAGACAGCCATCATGCCTATTCCCAACAAGAAAAAAAGCATTGACCAAAGGGCTTTTTTCTGGTCCGGTTGGCGATGCAATTCAGGGATGAGGTCGCAGGCCGCAATATAAATAAATCCTCCGGCGGCAAATGGTAAAAGTAATCCGGATAGACCCGACATATGAGATGAAAAATAATATCCTATGAACGTCCCGAAGATGGCGGTCGTCGCTGAAAGAAAATTATAAAACAACGCCTTTGCCCTTCCCCATCCGCCGTAAAGCAAGACCCCAAAATCTCCCAATTCCTGGGGGATCTCGTGCAAAACGATGGCGATGGTGGTCACCATCCCGACGTTAAGATCAATCGTAAAACTCGCGCCGATAATTAAACCATCAATAAAATTATGGATGGCGTCCCCCATAAGATTCAAATAGGTAAAGGCGTGGACCTCGCAGTTACCCTTATGGCAATGTCTCCAATAAAAATATTTCTCCAGAATGAAAAAAAAGATAAAGCCCGCAATAGTAAAAATAAATACCTGGGTAAAATCCGAACTTTTTTCGAGCGCCTGGGGTAAAAGGTGCAAAAAAGCCCCGCCGATTAAACCTCCGGCGCCCAGTCCAACCAACAAAATGAGAATGCTGTTTAAATACTTTTCTTTGAGAAGAAGGCTCACAACCCCAATAAAAGAAATCAAGCTGACCGCGAAACTTGCGCCTAACGCCCACCAGAGACTCATGAAATCCTCCCTTTGATTTTCATTTGTTCAAATATGATCTTAAGAGAAGCCCGTCGATAATGACGTTTTAATTCGATAAGGCTGGCATTGTTCCAAAAAACCGGATGGTGCGATGCCACAATGACCTGGCATCCCATCCTCACAAGCGCATCAAGACCTTTTCGAATTTTGGTGATCCATTCAAGGTCATGACCATTTTCCGGCTCGTCCAAAATAAAACAATCTCCGGGTTGAGGGTCATAGGAGCTCAAGACATCCCGCATGGTCTCTCCGTGGGAAGAAAACAATGCCCGTGCGCGAATCATGGAACCAGGGATACCTTTAAAATACTTATAAGCCCGATGGGGATTCATCGTTTCGCCGTTGAAATAATGATAACGAAACTGCCCCAATTCCTGTTTTTGACATTCCCGACATTGATAAACGGCCCTCAACAAAGTGCTTTTTCCTGAACCGTTGGGGCCAATCACGACATTAAATCCATTCGTAAACGTAAAACGCTTTCGATAAGATATAAAGCGTTGATGATGAAAACATAGGGAAATTTTTTCAATCATTTATCTTCTCCGTTTTAAAATAATGTCCCCCACCTCTGCTCCGCAATGTCGGGCAATCACAGGACATTTGACTTTCAGCAAAAAATAAACCCGCCGAGGGGAGTCGCTTAAAGCCTCATAATTCCCCTGCCCTTTGCTTATAATCATATCTGCGGAATGGAATATCTCAAGAAAATCCTGAGAGCAAAGCCTCAAAAGGGTGCCGGGGGCATCCACCCCGGTTGAAATCACATCCGCGACTGTATCTAATCCGCACATTTGGGCATCCTCAATCAAGGCATCATTGATGACCGGCTTCCCTCTCACGGCGAAGAATATCTTTTTATCCTCGGGAAATTCTTCAATCAGGACCCGGTCAAAAAGGATTTCACCGGCATTGTCCGCTAAATAAACAATGGTCTTGGCCCGGACGAAATCTTCCTTAAAGTTCTGGTAATCCGGTGATTGAAACAGGGTTGTCTCCCGGTCCTCGTCCAAAAGCCTTGAAATCTCTTCCTCAATATTTAATGTGTTTTTAACAGCATAATCAATGACATTGCCCGCAATAGCGACCTCGATGGCCGTCAACAGTTTGTCATCCGACTGCCTCACCTTCTCTTTTAATCGGGGATACAGCTCCAGGGCCATGGAGTTGCTTTTTCTTTTGATCTCTTTATATAAATCAACCTCCCCAAAATATTTCTCCATCGTCCGCTGAATATGACGCGACATCTCCGGCGGCGATGAACATAGGGAAAATTCCGGGACCAGGCGTGACAAGTCATTCAAAATTTTCTTGTGGACCGTTTCGTCGCCGGAAATCAATCGCGCAGATTGAAGGGCCTGCTTAAAAAAACAAGGGATGCAATCCAAATAAGTTCTCATCAAGCGTTTCTTTTCTTCGAAAAGTTTTTTCGGGCGCTAATGACGACAAATCCACCTTGACCAAAACCCGGACGTGATATTTCAACGGACGTTATTTCACCGAGAGGATGAAAAAGTGTTTGACGACAGAACATCCTGTTAAACCCTGCTGTCTTAAGCATTCCCATCAACTCTAAGACACCAAAAAAGTTTGCATGTTTATAAAACATGCTTTTTTTTCTTTGATAAAATTCCCCTAAAAAACTATCCTTATCAATAATCCCAATAACAATCCTGCCCCTGGTCTTTAAAACTCGACGGGCTTCGTCAAGGACCTTCGAAGGGTCTCGCACAAAACACAGGGCAATGATTATGATGACATACTCAAAAGTTGAATCCGCATAAGGCAAATCTTCCCCATGGCCCCATCGGGTCTTGATTCCCCG
>CAZAPN010000166.1:0-3822 GCA_964487145.1 uncultured Planctomycetales bacterium
CGTCGAAAGACTCCGCGCATAAGGAAAAGGCGATGAAGTTTGGGGTCGACGCTTATCTCGAGAAACCGTATGATTCAAAACAGCTTGTGGAAACAATCCGGACATTGTTGGAAAAGAAAGAAGAGACAAAAGAATAGAGAAGGGTCAGGGTTGAGGGAATAGGGTTTAGGGAAGGGAGAAAATGACAGACAATGGGGGCAGGTCCCGTCGGGACCTGCCCCCTCTGTCTATTCGATGACGCCGTTATTTTGCCGTGGATTTTCGGATTAAGAGGATAGCCATAACGAAAAAGGAAAGAAGAGAAATCAAAATCCCGGCATAAAACGATAAGGGCTGATAGATAAACCGAATCGTATGTTCCCCTTTTTCGACGAACACAGACCGGACCAATCCGTTAGTAAAATAAATTTTGGTTTTATGCCCGTCAATAAACGCCTTCCAATCCGGATGATAGGTGTCGGATAAAACAACGAAACCAGGATGGTCCATATTGGCGTTAATCACAACCTCATTCGGTGTATATTTTGTAATGATCGCCTGCGAAAAATCCATGATTGGAGTTACGGCTAATTGATTCACAATATCCGGCATTATTTCATGCTGGACAACGATCATGGTTCGGAAATTTTTATGAATTTGTATGATGCGGTCAAACATCTTTTTTTCATCAGGTTCGAAAAATGCACGATGGACAATGAAACTGCGAGCTTGCACCGAAAAACTGGGGTATAAAAGGACTTCTTTATTATAGATGGGTGTGGGGAGAGTTTGATTTTTCGTATAGCGAAGAGAGGGGTCGATGTCTTTGGTCCCTACGGTGAAGGCCAAATTCAGCATGTCAAAAAAAGGCGTGCGTTCCGATGGAAGCGTAACGGGGTAAACTTGGAACGAACAGGTCTGTAAATCTTTCTTAAAATAATGAGGGTAGAGGAGATTGTTCACAAAGTTGACAAACCTTTTAGGCAAGAGGGAAATAAATATCCCCATATCATCAATTTGATAACCGGATGCCGAATTCGGACTTAACGACCAATACATGCCATAAACACGGACCCGTTCGGGAATGTTCTTGATGAATTGAATATATGGCGTTTGCGGAAAAGAGTCGAATCGAACCGAACGCTCTCGCGGGATATAGATAAAGAGTTCAAAGATCATGAGACCGAGAAGAACACCGGCCATGATTTTTTTGGGCGCGGAAGCATGGTCCTTGAGCCATAAGATTAATAAAAAAACGATTAAAAGGATAAATCCCGTTTTACTTGCTTGGACCGAATGCGGGAAATAATACGTTTTTTGCAAATCGTAGAGGGCTTTTCCCCAAATGAGAATCAAGGGAACGGCGAGATAGATCGCCTTTTTCAAGTTGTCTTTCTTCGCGAAGATGACGCGCGTCCCCATGGCCGCTAACATGGCGATATTCAGCGTAAAAAGATGGACGGTATGAGGATAAAAGCGGCAGTTTCGGAACAGGGGCAGCACCTCAATCGCTTGGAAAAAAGGAAAATCAAAATATGTTTTTGTCATGTTCAGGAACGCCAAAACAGCCAGAAAATAATTCAGTCCTTTTTTTTGCTTGCCGAATAAACCCATTAACGCGAGCAAAAAGGGGACCACCCCGATATATCCGCCCCACCAGCCCTCTCGGTCAAAGTTTTTCTTGACTGGTTCTTTTTGCAAAAATGAGGGCGTCACGACGGAGAAAAGTTCTAATTTATTATTCGTCGTTTCGGTGATGGCAACATTCGTGGAATGGCTGTGCCATAATTCTTTTTTGACATTATAGAGAAAAGGAAATAGGGTCAAGGCCGAAAGACCTATGCCCAAGAGATAAGCCGTTGTCAGTCGCAAAATGATTTCTTTTTTGAAGGATTTCAAAGAAAAGATACGAAAACAGAAAAAGAGGAATCCAAAACTGTTGACGAAAAGGATGTGTTCCGGATGTCCACCTAAAAAGGTCAATCCGACGGCCAAAGCGACAAACCCGCTGTTTCGCCAGGAAGGATTTCTCGCCAGCCGTTCCAGTGTTAAAAGCAATAACGGGGCAATGATTTCAACACTCGTAAACCAATATTGCAAAAGGACCATAGGGCCTGTCAGCATAAAAATCACAGCCGCGACCAGAGAAGGAAACCGGGTGAAACGAAGAGTCCTCATGAGCCAAAATGTGAATAATCCAGCAAAGAAAAACCGCGCGAAGATCATCGCATCCCAGGCATAAGGTTGAGGAAAAAAATAGAGTAAGAAATTCAGAGGGAAGAACATTCCCATTTCGATCATAGCGATAATCGGAAATCCGCAAGCCTGATGAGGGTTCCATAAGGGCCAATAGCCTTGATGTAATGATTTGCGGACAAATTCATAAAGCGGTTCTTCCATTTGCGAAGAATCGGTGCTTTGCACAGGGAAAAAGGCAGGTTTATTATGTTGTTGTCCGTAAGGGCCGGTGATGAGGGCCTGGGGATTAGCGGTTGTAATCTTAAAGGTTTTATGAAGAAAAACGATATCGTAAAACGCAACCGCTAATAATCCCAGGAGAATGACACTGATGAAAAGGATTTCTTTTAAACGCGTAGGCATGATCTTCTTTCTTAAGAATGATATTGTAAATTATCTTATTATCAGAAATTTACCGCGTCAAATTGAATATCGAAATAATATAAAAGGAATGATGGCCCGATCATTCCTCTTTACTCCAAGAAATAATTTTTCATAATGAAAAAAGATTAAATAGCCATTATAATATGCCTGATGAAAATTAAGCCATCTCCTATCCGGGCCCAATGATGACCTCAGTTTTAAAAGAAATCCGAAGTTTACGACCCCCAGAAAAGATTTTTTGGATTGGTTGGACTCTCATTTGTGGGGTTTTCTATTATCTTATAATTTCCCAAAGTCCTCATTGGGTTAGAAATCTTTTCAATCAAGATCAGTTTTATCTTCTTAACTTTATTACCGATACCAATAACAACCAGGATTTGGCCTATTATTTGGCGAGATGCGAAGAAGCTCTCTGGGGGCCTTTGGGACAAATCGTTTCCGGGCTTTTTTTTACAGCCTTCGCTGTCCGTTTTTTAAAGGACACAAAGATTCCTGGTTTTTGGTTCGCCACACTTGTTTACTTGATCATGACCAAATTTGAAGTTTTATTTTTTCCACCCTACGGAGATGCGATCGGAGGGCCGTTTGCTGAAGGTATATGGTTGGCCCAGAATAATTTTGATTATCCGGGATTAATTCATCAACCGAGTTATTATTACGGTGGCCCGCGTGTTTACACCTTTTCTATTTTCCCAACCTTTTTAGCGATTGGTTTGAAGGTGATTCCTTCGCGAGTTGTTTTCCTTTGCCTTTATCATCTGTTTATTTTTGCGGCATCCGCGCTGGTCGTTTCCCAGCTGAAGAATATCTGTGAGCGGTTTTTCTCCCGGGAGGTCTCGGTCCTTTCCGCATTGACTTTGTTATTCATGACAACCTATCAAAGCCAGACAGAAGCCATTAATATGGAGATCCCGTGTTTATTTTTTGTCATGTTATCGGCAATTTATCTGCTCAGAGAAAAATTGTTTTTAGCGTCATTGTGGGCGGTTTTGGCGGCCTTGGCCAAGGGGACAGGGATTCTGGCCTGCTGGGTCATCGGGGTCGTCAGTTTCATTGAATTGTTCAGCCGAAGGCCCTGGAAGGACAAAGTCCGTTTTATCCTGGCAGGACTGATCGCTGTTTTGTTTTCTGTCCTGATGGTGTTGTCCAAATATCTTCTTCGCGATCAGCATGTGGCCCAGGGGATGTTAAATTTCTTTGTCGGGTGGTTCTCGTTAAAAC
>CAZAPN010000167.1:0-3783 GCA_964487145.1 uncultured Planctomycetales bacterium
CTCAAAATGAAAAATTAGAAAAATTCCAGGACTCCGCGGAATATTTTCTTTTTCCTCTGATCAGTAAAGGGAAACGGTTTGCCTACTTGGCTTTTGAGGGGATGGCGAAACTCGATCAAGAAAAAGTGGCGATTTTGGCAAACCAATTTGCGTTAGGATTACGGCGTGTTCATTTGTATGAAAAAATTGAGGAATTGGCAACCACAGACCACCTGACGGGATTTTTTACCCGCCGGCATTTTTTAGAGAGATTTAAGGAAGAATTAGCGCGTGCCGAAGTTAAAAAACTTGAGTTGTCTTTTTTGATGATTGATATCGATCATTTTAAGCAGATCAATGATACCCATGGTCATTTGACCGGTGACCATGTTTTAAGAGGGGTTGCGAAAATTATTCGTAAGAGCATCCGTGAAATCGATGTCGCGGGGCGTTATGGGGGAGAAGAATTTTGTGTTATTCTTCCGGAAACGAATATCGCGGGGGCGCGTTTTGCCGCAGAACGTATTCGAACGGCGCTTGAAACGACACCGATTAAGGCCTATGATGAAATCCTTAAAGTGACGTTAAGTTTAGGGGGTGCCACTTATCCTCAGGATGCCCGTGCCATGGATAGCTTGATTGACAAAGCTGATAAAGCGCTTTATAAAGCTAAAGAAGAAGGGCGCAATCGCACTTTTTTGTATAAGGAAATCTAAATCCTTTTAATAATTAGTACTATTATCTAAAATAAGTAAATAATGGTATAACTTCTTGAATCCTCCCAAATTTTCAGGTAGAATACCCCTGCTTTAATGATGATTTTTAA
The DNA here is from genome assembly GCA_964487145.1 of uncultured Planctomycetales bacterium. GTDB lineage: Bacteria > Omnitrophota > Gorgyraeia > Zapsychrales > CAZAPN01 > CAZAPN01. The sequence continues at coordinate 806 of CAZAPN010000167.1, forward strand.
AAAAGGACTCTTCACGGAATCGATTCTAAAATTCCCCGAATGATAATATTCAGTTTATGGAAAATCTTGTTTTAGGAATTGACATTGGCGGTACAAATACCAAGCTTGGTCTGATTGATCCTTACGGGAAGATTATTGCCAAAAGTAGTTTCTCCACAAGGAGTTTTGCTCGTAGTCAAAGCGGTCTGATCGATGCTCTTTTGGACCATAGCCAAGAGTTGACGCGAGGCGTCAGAGTGAAGGGAGTGGGGATTGGGCTCCCGGGCATCGTCAATTTCAAGAGCGGTTTTGTTAGCGTGCTTGTCAATATTCCCGGCTGGAAGAATGTTTATTTAAAAAAGATTTTAGAAAAAAAATTCCGATTGCCTGTTTTAATCGATAACGATGTCAACTTAATGACATTGGGGGAATGGAAATTTGGGGCGGGACGCGGCATGAGTGATTTGTTTTGCATGACACTCGGAACGGGAGTCGGCGGAGGACTGATTATTCATAATCAGCTTTATCGTGGGGCTGGATTTGCCGCAGGGGAAATCGGTCATATGCCGATTAATGAAAATGGTCCCCAATGTAATTGCGGCGGGTGGGGATGTCTTGAACGATACGTGGGGAATACTTATTTGTTGGAGGAAGCCCAAAAAATTTTTAAGAAAAAAAAGATCCAATTGGAAGAAGTGACTCTTTTGGCCTCTCGAGGAAACAGGAAGGCCATCCTTTTTTGGAAAAAAGTGGCGGTCCACATCGGGAATGGTTTAACAGGCGTTGTCAATCTTTTGAATCCGCAATGTATTATCATTGGGGGAGGGATCGCCAATGCCCATAAATATTTATTTGAAACGATACGTGAAACGATTGCTCAACGCGCGATGAAAGTCCCTTCGGAAACCGTCAAGATTGTTCAGGCAAAATTAGGGGTTGATGCCGGGATGATCGGTGCCCAGGTCTTGATTGAGAGTTCCTTGGGCGGGAAGAATTTAGAATGATTCTAAGACGATATATCATTTTTGTTCAGATATTCTTGGCTGTGACTCTTTTCCTTCCGTGCTCATTGGCGCAGCCCCTTCCGTTGGAAGACCCTAATTCTCCTGTCGAGAAACCCCCCTCCATGAAAGAAGTCATGGAGGAAGATTCCCAAAAGCCGGTTGAGGTTAATGGGGATCGCGTTGAATTCTTGGTGGATAACAATACCGTTGTGGCCGAGGGTAATGTCATTATTAAAAAAGGTTCGATGACCTTGGCCTGTGACCGCGCCACATTTTCCAAAGAGAAAAGTATTGCCGAGGCCGAGGGGCATGTGGTCTTAAGTTCCCCCCAAGGAAGTATTGGAGGGGATAAAATGATCTTTGATTTTAAGAACATGAGCGGGACCTTAAACGATGCCAGAATCATTGCCGATCCCTATTATGGGGCCGGCGAGAGTATCGCGAAGGTCGGCGATAATCACATGCAGATGAAGTCGGGTTATATCACGACCTGCGATCTTGATAAACCGCACTATAAGATTCATTCTAAGAAAATCGATATTTACCCCAAAGACAAGATCATTGCCCGTCAGGTGAAAATGACGGTGGGTAAAGTCCCCATGTTTTATATTCCCCAATATACTCAGGTGATTAATGACAAAAAACCGCGTGTGATTTATACTCCCGGTTTTACGAAAGATTATGGGGCTTTTCTCTTGCAGTCTTGGCGGTATTATCTCAATGATCACGCCAAAGGAACCATCCATTTCGATTATCGCGAGAAAAAAGATCTTGCCTCCGGGGTTGACTTAAAATATGACATTCCCGGCAGAGGAGAAGGGATCGTCAAGACATACTACATGAATGAACGGAATATTACCTCGAAACGGGTCTGGTTAGAAAAACCGTCTCCGACCATCGAGCGCGAGAGATTTAAGGGCGAATGGCGGCATAAATGGACGGTCGATCCCACCTTCGATATTGTTTCGCAATATTACAAGCTCTCCGATGATATGTTTTTGAAAGATTATTTTCGCCGGGAATATGATAAAGATGGTAATCCGACCAGTTTCTTTTTGTTGACCAAACGGTTCACAACCGGAACATTGAGTTTTCGGGCCGAGCCGCGGGTGAACCGTTTTACCTCGGCCGTTGAGCGGGTCCCGGAAATCGATTATACGCTCGCGAATCAAAGGCTCGGGGATACTCAGTTTTATATGAAGTCGATAAACACCTATTCCAATTTAACCATCAAGCAGGCATCGCCCACGGAAGTCCGGCGGGATACCCAGCGTTTCCATAATGACAGCGAGTTATCGTATCCATTGCGGATTAGTTTCCTCGATTTTCGTCCCTATGTCGGTGGACGGCAGACGTATTACACCAAGACCCTCGATCGATCCCAATATCATTCCATCCGAGGGCAGTTTTTGACAGGAATTGATATTACGACCAAGTTTTATAAAATGTTTAACATCGAAAAAAAACAAGGGGCATTTGAAATCCACCAATTGCGTCATATCGTGACCCCATCCGTGAAATACCTCTATGCCAACGACCCAACGATTCCTTACGCCAAGTTGGATCCGTATGACAGCATTGATGCCTTGACCAATACCCATTCGATCCGTCTTGAACTCGAAAATAAATTTCAAACAAAACGGGATCAAACCAAGGTGGATCTAATCCGAAACATCACGGCAACAGATTTTCGTTTGAAGGAACACGCAGGGACGGGGGGGTTTGATTTTATTACCAACGATTTTGAATTCAAGCCTATTAAATGGCTCACCTTTTATTCTGACATGGCTTATGATACACATAATGATTATTTAAGTTCGGCCAATTTTGAGTTGCAGTTAAATCATGAAAGCAAGTGGGCCTTGACTTTTGGAAAACGTTATACGCGCATCGTAGATGATCAAATTACGACAGATTTTCAGTATGTCATTAATCCGAAATGGAAATTTCGGCTTTATGAACGGTTTGATATTGACCATGGTTCTGCCAAAGAAC
>CAZAPN010000168.1:0-3698 GCA_964487145.1 uncultured Planctomycetales bacterium
GCCCGACGGCGTAGATTAACTGAATGGATTTTAAAGCCGCGTCCTGGGTCAATAATTCTTGAAGGACATCCGCGGTAAAACCTTTTCGGCCATAGGACCCATCATCGGTGGTAATGAAAACTTCATTGGAGACCGCTTTAATCTCATTTTCAAGAATCAAAAGATCCTTTGTCCTTGATCCTAAAATGGTGATCACATGATTGCCGGCCTTCTTTAATTCCTTCGCGACAGGATAGAGTTCGGCAATGCCGACCCCTCCTCCGACTAAAATGACCTTCCCAAAATTTTTAATTTCCGTAGCATGACCTAAAGGTCCCACGATCGCATAAAGCGAATCACCAACATTCATCTTTCCGAGTAGTTTGGTCGTTAACCCGACTTCTTGAAAAATGATGGTAATCGAATCCGCCGTCTTATCAACAACGGTGAGGGGGATCCTCTCTCCTAATTCTTTCACCATTAAGGCAATAAATTGCCCGGCTTTCGCTTTTTGGGCGATTTCCGGAGCCAAAATGCTCATTCGGGTTAAACGGATTCCTTGAACTTCCGCCAAAAGTTGTTTCTCTAATATTTTCATGGCATATTAAATTTTACGGGTCATTATAATATGAGAACAAGTTTTGTAAATAAAATATTTTTCGAAAATCATTTTTTCTTAAAAAACCACCCAATCCGTCTAAAAATCTTTTTTATTAATGTTTTGGGCCCTTCGGTTTGCAGGATATGAAGAACATTATGAAAAACACGCAGATGGATGGCATCATAAATGAAATAATATCGTTCAATTTCGTTTCTCGCGGTCAGTATCTCTTTTTTTGCGTCCTCATCCTTGAATTCTGTAAGGTTAATATCAAAATCAGAAATAAGCCGTTTATCAAGGGTCATCCAATAAGCGGGCTCATCCATGATTCGCTTTTTTTCCTTGGCCATCTCATAAAGCTCGGTTCCCGGGAAAGGGGTAGCAAAAAAAAGCGCAGGCCGGACGCCAAGACCTTTGCAAAATTGGATTGTTTCTCTCAGGGTTGAGAGATCCTCTCCAATATATCCTAAAATAACCGAGGCCTCGATATGGGGAATAAATCTCTTGGCTAACCTCACAACACGTCGATTTTCTTCAACGGTTGCGTTTTTTTTCATGATTTTTAAAATTTTATCGCTTCCGGATTCAAGGCCGAGTGACAAGCTCACACAACCGCTATGTTTTAACCATCTCAAACGTTCTTCATCCAGGGTATCAACTCGCGATGTGACCCGATACCGGATATTCATATGGCGATCCAAAAGACCCTGAGTAAAATTTTTGAGCCAGGTCTTATTCATCGTGATACACTCGCCAGCCATGGCAAATAATTTAATCTTATTTTTGAACTTTTCTTTAAAATAGGCGATTTCATCCAAGACCTGCTCAACCGGACGATAGCGGACATGCCGGCTGATCACACGAAAGGCATTGAAGCAAAATGTGCAATTCGAAGGACATCCCCTCTGCGTATGAATTTGAAATATTCCGTTGGTATTCTGCAGTAATTTTTCCATGGGGAACAGGGTGTCATCAAATCGGGGTAACGAATCGAGAGATGCCATTAAAGGACGCGGTTGCGTAAAAATGATTTGGTTGTTATTTCTAAAACCGATTCCCTTGACTTGTGAAAAATCACGTTGATGTTCTAACGCGTTCAGAAGCTCGAGAATCGTCACTTCCCCCTCGCCAATCACGACAAAATCAACCGCAAAATGTTCAAAACATTTTTCCTTTAATGATGAGGCTCCGGGGCCTCCCCAGATAATCGGGGTCTGCGGCTTAATTTTTTTGATCTCAGGAATTAACCAGGCAAGATAAGGATAAACCGTGACCAAGCCTCCAATACCAATCACATCCGCTTTTGACGTTTTAAGGTGATTGAGCACAAAATCCCGAGAATAACGGTTGGCATCGATATCAAAAAAGTCAACCTCATATCCGTTTTGTTTTAAGGTTTGGACAATATACGCGATACCAAAAGATGGAAAACGGGGCGGAACATCTAGCTGAACAGGTGGATTGATCAGAAGTATTTTCATGAAGTTATTTAAATGATTTTTTCCATTTGGAAATCATCCATAAAGAACCCCCCGCCAATTCCTTTATAAATATCGCCGACATTTTTAAATCCCATTTTTTCATAGGCTTTCATGGAGAGGGTGTTTTTTTTGCAGACCATCAGGCTGATTTTGGTTAAATGCCTGGTCTTCGCAAAGCTTTCGATAAATTGGAGCGCCTGTTTACCCGCCCCTTGATTACGAAATGCCAATGTGACATAAAATTTACTGATAAATAACTCTTTCGTCTTATCGTCGGGAACAATGCCAAAATACCCAATTAGCTGATCTTGACTTTGCATAAGAAAATAATGAAATCCTTCATTGATTTGCTGCAAAATCGCTTTTTCTGACTGAAAATTTTCGAGCATATAGTCGACCTGGGCCTGTCCAATAATTGGTGGATAATATTCCGACCAGATCTCGTAAGCCAGTAACGTGGTCTTTCGAATTTCTTCTCGAGAAGAGACCGGAAGGACTGTGATCTTGCTCATCATAGGTCAATGGCCAGGAATTTCACGCTTATTTCTTCAAGGACATGTTTTCGAGGATCAACACCAAAAGATACAAAGCAAAGGAACAAAAAAATCCTTTTGCGAGGAAATACCAGCTAATATAATCATTCGCAAACTGACCTTGAAAAACTTTGTTGCCGCCTAAAAATGTATATAAGCATATTAAAAATATTATGATCGCAACAAGGATCACAACTTGTTTCAGCCTTCTCATGGGGCCTCCTTTTTAGCAACATTGAAAATGATTATTTTGATTTGATTGCGACGACTTTTATAAAATCTGCCGCATCCTCGATCTTATCAGTAATCCCTTCCATGTATTCCGCTAATTGATAGCTCAGCAATAAACTGGTCGGCTCAAGCTTGGCGTGGATAATGGATTCAATGAGTGCTTTTTTCTGGTCATCCGCGTCACTTTCCAAATGATTCACTTCTTCGCAACACTCCAGGGCTTTTTTGAGATCATTCGCTGTTAAAGCATGAATCCCATCCCGAAGCCGGCTAATGGCTTTGACGATGATTTCACTCGCGGTCGACATGTTTTTAAAAACATTTTCGGAAAGTCGATGTTCAATAAATCCCATGAGACGCGCGGCCCCATTGGTCCAATCCGCAATTTTATCGAGAGTGCGTATGAAATGCATCAAATCCTCTCGGTCTGGCGGCAAAAAAACGCCCTCTAATAATTCACTGACCATTTTCGAACGCAAACTATCGGCCCGACGTTCGCTTTCCCGCACATTTTCGATAGCAATACTCTTGGAACTTAAATCACCTTTGATAAACGCGTTAATCGCCTCCGCAAAATAAGTCACTGTTTTATAGGTTTCCTCGACATGTTGTTGGGCATCCTGTAAAATGGATTGTTCTTCAGCCATCCCGAGCCAGCCTAAAATATTTCGCCGTTCTTTCATTTTCGCCTCCTTTTAAAACTTTTGAAATATCATAAAAATCCTCAATACAATAAAACTGATTAATCCGGAAATAAAAGGTGTCGCTAGCCAACAAATAACGATTTCCCGTAAAATGCGAACATTGATGACCTTAAGGCCTCTCACCAACCCCACTCCAAAAATTGCACCAACGATCGAATGGCTTGTCGAT
>CAZAPN010000169.1:0-3668 GCA_964487145.1 uncultured Planctomycetales bacterium
ACTCGAACCGCCCACGCCGGCCTTAGGAGAGCCGCGCTCTATCCATCTGAGCTACGGGGGCGAAATCGCAATATGCATTGCCAGGCCCGCTAAAAGCGCAGGATTCATCTCAACAAATCCCGAGCCCTGCGAGGGGCTGAGCTACGGGGGCAAGCCACCTTAATCTTTTTATCAGAAAAGCTTGCCCCCTGCTCAATCGCTTTTTTTATAAAAAAGCGTTTGAGTGGGGGCTTTTTAACCACAAAATTGAAACGTCACAACTAAATCAAAAGGGCCCCCCGCCTATGGGCGGGGGGCCCTTTTGAGGTTTCTTTTTAATACTTAATCACCGAATAAACCGGAAAATCCTTTAATTTTTCTTTCCCCTTTAAAAACCGTAATTCAACAACAAAAGCAACCCCAATAATCTGTCCACCCATTTCTTTAACAAGATTACTCACGGCTTTCACAGTACCGCCTGTTGCCAAAAGATCATCAACAATTAAAACTTTCGAATTTGGTTTAATAGCATCCTCATGAATTTCCAAAGTGTCTGTCCCATATTCTAATTCATAAGAAACACTTTTCGTTTTAAAGGGGAGTTTCCCTTTCTTCCTTACAGGGACAAATCCAGCCGCCAATTTTTGCGCCACAATCGATCCAAAAATAAAACCTCTGGCCTCGACCGCGACAACGTGGTCAATCTTTTCACCCTTAAAATTATTGACTAAAAGATTAATAGCTTTTTTAAACGCAAGGGGATTATTTAACAAAGGCGTGATATCTTTAAAAATAATTCCTGGTTTCGGAAAATCAGGGATATCGCGGATATAGGTTTTTAATTCATTTTTTCTCATAACCCTCCCCTTTCTCGAACCAAAGTTTCTTAAAGAGTTTCGACAGGCTTAATCGATTCTCTTTCAATAAACTTCGTCGATAATAAAACTTTTAAAGGTAGCTTTTCCTTTTTACTGGCCAGCTGATGAAGGTGTTCTAATCCTAAACGTCCCATTTCCACTAAAGGCTGTGAAACCGTCGATAATTTGACCGAACTATACCCCACGACAGGATTATCATCAAAGCCGACAACAGACAAATCATCCGGAATACGTAAGCCTTCTTTTTTGGCTTCATCAATGAATTCCAAGGCCATGACATCAGAAGCCGCAAAAATGGCTGACGGTCGATCCTTTAAACTCAAAAGTTTTTTAGATGCTTCGCGCGCGGGTGTCCTTAAAAAATCCCCGACCGTAATATATTCCTCTCGTACAGGAAGCCCATTATCCATAAGGGCCTTTTTGTAGCCCTCCAGACGTGAAAACCCGGCCTGAGTGGATAATTCCCCGGCAATGGTTGCTACATTCTTATGCCCTAACTTAATCAGATGATTGGTGACCTCATAGCCGGCTTTTTCATTATCGATCGCCACACAATTGATGGGTTCGGTAAAAAAATTATTCAAAACAACATACGGGATGCCTTGATTAATGACTTTCCAAAGTGTATCCACATCGCTATTGATATCGGCAAAAATAATACCTTCGATCAATTCATCTTCCAACTTAGAAATCTCTAGCCAATCATAATGCTCATAACGGTCGGAAATATGGACCAAGATATCAATCTTTAAACGGCTGGCCGCAAGGCCAACGCCTTTTAAAATTTCTCCGGCATAAAAAGAATGAAAGATGTCTTCAAATCGCGGAATAATCAGCGCGAAAGTCCGATTAATTCGTTTATTGCCCCGAACGATCTTGATTTTCATTCGCTCTCACCTTTTCCTGTTGGTTGATGATTTTTCTTAATTTTTTTATGGCCGCTGCTTCGAGCTGGCGAATCCGCTCGCGAGAAACTCCCATTTTCTTGGCGATGGCCGCCAGCGTATATCGGTTCCCGTCAGAGATCCCAAAACGCATGTCCAAAATCTGACGTTCCCGTTTTGACATCATCCCTAAAAGTTCTTTCGCCCGTTCTTTATTAAAAAAATCTTCCAATTCCTCATCCGGACTCATTAAATTCTCGTCTTCAATCAAATCTTTCACCTGGCCTTCCCCGTCTTCACCGATGGGGGCATCAAGACTGGCCATCTTCGCGACCCATTGGTTGATTTCTCGCACCTTTTCAACCGAGACCTGCAACTTTTTGGCGACCTCACTCGCCCGGGGCCGACGTTTCAAATTATGAGTCAATTCTTCGGTGACTTTTTTGCACTTGGCGATTTCTTCATTCATATAGACCGGGATGCGGATCATTTTCCCTTGATCAATAATCGAACGAGAAATACTTTGCTTGATCCACCAGGCCGCATAAGTCGAAAAACGAAATCCTTTGGAAGGCTCAAATTTATCCACGGCCCTCATCAAGCCGATATTGCCCTCTTCGATTAAATCGCTTAAGGGGATCCCCAAATTCATGTATTTTTTGGCGATATTAATAACCAGACGCAAATTCGAACGAATCATTTGTTCACGCGCTTTTTTATCCCCCCGCTTGATTTTTTTTGCAATTGTAATTTCCTCTTCGGGTTTCAAAAGCGGAATGTGACGAATATCTTTTAAGTAGGCTTTGATAGGATCCAATTTGTTTTACCTCTTGTCTGGGGTGAGTTTGAGTTGTGAGTTGTGCGTCGTGGCAAAGGTCTTGAGAGTAAATTTATTTCTCACCCCTCAAACCCACAACCCGACTCACAACCCACAACGGCTAACTCACCCTAAATTATTTTTTCTTCTTCGCCGGTTTTTTATCAGCTAACGCGGCTTGGGCAGCAGCCAAACGCGCAATCGGGACACGATACGGAGAACAGCTCACATAATTCATTCCAACCTTATGGCAGAAATGAATCGAAGCGGGATCTCCTCCATGCTCACCGCAAATACCGACCTTTAAGTCCTTACGAACCGAACGACCTCGTTTAACACCCGTGTCAATCAATTCTCCGACGCCATTCAAATCAATACTTTGGAATGGATCGCCAGGAAGAATATTTTTGTTGAGATAATCACCCAGAAATGACCCAATATCATCGCGAGAAAAACCGAATGTCATTTGGGTTAAATCATTAGTCCCAAAGGAGAAAAACTCGGCGACTTCTGCTATTTTATTCGCAACCAAAGCAGCCCGCGGAATTTCAATCATGGTCCCGAACATATGGGAGATTTTCTTCAGATTATACTTGGTCAAAACTTCCTTGTAAACTTTCTTTGCGATTTCCAACTGATTTTTAAGTTCGTTGACATCACACACGACCGGAATCATGACTTCGGGAGCAACCTTTTTCCCTTCTTGAATTAACTCGGCTGAAGATTCGAGAATCGCGCGAATCTGCATTTCCGCGACTTCTGGATAGGTCACGCCCAACCGAACTCCCCGATGTCCCATCATGGGATTACTTTCGCGTAAAGTGACTGCGCGCTTTTCCAAATCCTCGATCGAGATATTCAAACTCGACGCCAATTCTTTGAGTTTGTCTTCCTGATGAGGAACAAATTCATGAAGCGGCGGATCCAAAAGGCGAATCGTGACAGGAAACCCTTGCATGGCTTCCAATGTTCCTTTGATATCCTTTTTCATATAAGGATACAACTCATCGCAGGCTTTCCGTCTTTCTTCAAGTGTTTTTGATACAATCAATTTTCTTAATCGAAACAATGGTTCCTCAGCATTCTTGCCATAAAACATATGCTCGATTC
>CAZAPN010000170.1:0-3638 GCA_964487145.1 uncultured Planctomycetales bacterium
TGGTATCCCGAATGCGGCCGATGAACAACTATTTTCCCCCAGCGTTTCCGGAAGTCATCTGCGGGAGAAATACAAGATCGCCCCGGAAGCGGTTACGATTGGGTTTATCGGATGGTTTGTTCCGTGGCACAATTTAGATCTTTTGATTGATGCCTTTGGTCGGTTTGCTCGCGAGCGCAAGGTCGTTCTGTTTTTAATCGGAGAAGGCATCCTCAAAGAGAAGCTTCAGACGATGATTAATTATAAAGGAATTCATGATAAAGTTGTTTTTACAGGGGCTATTCCTTATGCCGACATCCCGAGTTATATTGCGATGTTGGATGTTTGCATGATACCTGGATCTAACGAATATCGTTCGCCGATTAAAATGTTTGAGTATATGAGCATGGCTAAACCGGTTGTTGCTCCTCGTCATGAGCCCATTGAAAGCATCATCGAGCATGGTGTTGATGGAATGATTTTTGAGCCTGGAAATCGATCGTCACTTGAGAGAATATTGGAGGAATTGATTACACAGCCGGAGAAGAGACGTTCCATCGGAGACGCTGCACGTAAAAAGATTTTACAAAAACACACATGGCTCATGAATGCTCAATTCGTCCTGCAGCTTTTGAAGAAGGGGACGAAAGAAATTCGCTCACAAAATCAGATCTCCTAAGATGAAATTACTTTTGATCATTTGTTTGTCCGCAATTTTTTATAGCTACATTCTTTACCCTATCCTTTTAAAAATTTTTATGCGGATAAGGCCACGAGGAGCTCAGGATGGAACTTGTTTGCCTTTTGTTTCGATTATCATCGCCGCCTATAATGAGGACAAAGTTATCGAAAAAAAGGTTCAGAACTGCCTAAATCTGGATTATCCTAAGGAGCATTTGGAAATCATTGTCGCCTCCGACGGGAGCACTGACAGAACAAATGATATCGTACGGCAATATGCCCAGGCGGGAATTCAGCTAATAGCCTATTCGCAACGCAGGGGAAAGGTCAATGTGTTGAACTCAACCGTTCCCGGCGCAAAGGGGGATATTATTGTTTTTACAGATGCGAATGCGGTCTTTGAAAAGGACGCCATTTCAAAACTCGTCCGTCATTTTTCCCATGAAAAAATTGGCTGTGTGTGTGGACTCTTAAAATTTTTGAGTGCCGAAGGGAGTTCTTCAGGTGAGCTGGAAGGCGTTTATTGGCGTTACGAAACATTTTTAAAGAAACGCGAAGGGGCCATGGGTTCCTTATTAGGAGCAAATGGCGCGATTTATGCTATCCGTAAGAAATTATTTTTTGCCTGTCCGTCAGACACGATTGTCGAAGACTTTGTGGTTCCTATGAAAATCCTCGAAAAAGGATTCCAAGTTGTTTATGATGCTGAGGCGATTGCCTATGAGGAGGCCGCCAAACATATCATCCAGGAAAAAGGCCGGCGCATTCGCATCGGTGCCGGAGATTATCAAGCTTTGTTTATGCTATGGCATATGCTGGATCCTCGCCGAGGTTTTCCGGCACTCGCGTTTTGGTCTCATAAGGTTTTGCGGTGGTTTGCGCCGTTTTTTATGATAGGGGCTTTTATGGCCAATTTGTTCCTTTTGAACCAACCGTTCTTTTTAGGGCTTTTTATTTTTCAGTGCCTTTTTTATTTTTGTGCGTTCTTAGGACAAATGTTAAGTTGGATTGGCGTTTCCGTTAAGATTTTAAATTTATGTTATTATTTTGTTTCAATGAATTTGGCTTTATTTTTGGGATTTATTCGATTCGTCACGAGGACGCAAAGCGTTGCATGGGAGAGGACGGAGAGATAGAAAAAATTATCATAAAATGAATATAGTCGACGGTCCATAGTCCACGGACCACGGACGGTCGACTGTGGACTGTTGACTGTCGACTGTGGACTGTCCACTGTGGACTGTCGACCGTCGACTGACGACCACATTATTTTTTCCATTTATTAGCAACTATGCTAAAAAACACCCATATCTGGCTCAGTAGTTATATCGAACAACGCATTCTGCATGTCCTGCGCGATAAGCGGCAGGCAGGGGTGAAGTATGTCATGTTCTGCCTGGCGGACCATTTTGAGCCGGATTGGAATCATGCCGACGAAATGACCCAAAATCAACGGGTCAATTTTTGGGTGCAGCAGTATCCCAAAATTGCCGAACGGCATAAAGATGCCGACGGAGTTCATCCGAAACATACATTTTTTTATCCGGCCGAAGTTTATCATCCTGAGCAACTGGAAAAGCTCGCGAACCTTTGCCGACAGGGTCATGGCGAGATTGAGGTCCATCTGCACCATGACAATGATAATGCGCAAGGACTGAGGGACAAACTCGAAAAAGCAAAATCTGATTTTCTCAAACATCACGTTTTAGGTTTCGATAAAATAACACAGGAGACCCGTTTTGGTTTTATCCACGGAAACTGGGCCCTCAATAATTCCCGTCGGGACGGACGCTGGTGCGGGGTGAATGAAGAAACCACCATTTTAAAAAATGCCGGGTGCTATGCCGATTTTACGCTTCCGTCCGCACCCAGCGATACGCAGACACAAAAAATTAATAGCCTTTATTATGATGTGACCAATGGGAATAAAATCCCCAAGTCGCATAATCACGGGAAAGATGCTATCCGGGGAGAAACCTTGGGAGATGCGCTTTTAATTGTGCAAGGGCCGTTGGCCCTGAATTGGCATGACCGCAAATGGGGAGTGTTTCCGCGAATCGAAAACGGAGAGCTTCATTATCGAAACCTACCTCGACCTTCGCGAATTGATTTATGGGTGCAACTGAACATCAGTGTCCGGCTAAAGGAAGACTGGGTTTTTGTGAAAATCCACACGCATGGCGCGCCTGAACAAAATGCCTCGATGTTGCTGAATTCTGGTCTAGAAAATATGTGGACTTACCTCGAAACCCGTTATAATGACGGACAGCATTATCAGCTCCATTATGTTTCGGCACGGGAAATGGTGAATATCATTCACGCGGCTGAAGCCGGCGAGAACGGAAATCCGGGGTTGTATAGGGATTATGTGGTTTTGAGTCGTTTGGATCATGGGAAATAAAAAAGACCAATAGAAATTTATTGAAATTGATAGAAATTCGTAGAAATTGGTTGGCCTACAGGCTTCAGGTCACAGGCTTCAAGCTGCAGGTTACAGGTTGCAGGTCACAGGTTACACGCTTCAGGTTACAGGTTACAGGTCACAGGCTGCAGGCTTCAAGTCACAGGTTAAAAGAGTGAAAAAGTAGAAATAAAAAGAACAATGCAAAATTTTAAGGATTTGGAAATATATCAGCTCGCGCATAAGTTAGCGGTCGATATTCATAAGATGAGTATAGAAGATTTACCCAGCTTTGAAATGTACGAACAGGGGTCCCAAATAAGAAGGTCATCCAAATCGATTGTATCGAATATTGTGGAAGGATTCGGTCGTAAACAGTATCAGCCTGAATATATAAAATTTTTGACTTATGCGATTGCCTCTTGCGATGAAACAAAATCGCATCTTGTGCTTTTGAATCAAACAGGTTCGTTGAAAGATTCTAAACAAACTGATCATTTTGTTTCTGAGTATGAGAAATTAGGTAAGATGTTATATCGATTTCGCGAATCGATTAAAACCTGAAGCCTGAGACTTG
>CAZAPN010000171.1:0-3625 GCA_964487145.1 uncultured Planctomycetales bacterium
TTGGGATCGTATGTTTACATTAAAGCTTTTGATGTGAAAAGCGGTCGAGTTATTTTTGAGTGGCAGCAAAAAGGACAGCGTTGGTATGATGAGGGAGTTGAAGGATCTGTGTCCGGGGCTGCGAAGAAAGCCGCGCATGTCTTTAAACGGAAAATTTTGAAATAATAGTTTACGAGTTCGCGAGTTCACTGGAGTGATTGTGATAGGGTGAGAAATGAGACGTGGGTTGTGAGTCGAGATTTGAGGTGTGAGGGTGGGGACATTTCCTCATCCCTATACCCCACAACTCGACTCACAACACAAAACCCAAGACCCACCCTCAAGAATTCTTTAATCTGAGAACCTTATTTGTTTTAACCTCATGAAAACCAACCAAACTATCGCCATGATTTTCGAAAATATGGCGACCCTTCTTGAACTCAAAGACGAAAACGTTTTTAAAATCAAGGCCTATCGCAAAGCTGCCGATAATATTATCAATTTAGCTCAAGATCTTTCGGACCTACGAAAAGAAGATAAGCTTTCCCAAATCCCAGGCATCGGTGAAGCTCTGCGCGATAAAATCATTGAATACCTCGACACAGGAAAAGTCGCCGCTTACGAAGAGCTCAAAAAGGAAATCCCCGAAAGTCTCTTGGAATTGGTCAGGATTCCTTCCGTCGGGCCGAGGACCGCAAAACTCCTTTTTCAAGAATTAAAAATAACAAATGTTGAGATGTTGGAAAAAGCGGCTCAAGCGGGACGCTTACTAGACCTTCCCGGGATTAAAGAAAAAACCGTTGAAAACATTTTAAAAGGGATTCGACTTCTTAAGTCCGGGCAGGAGAGGATGGACCTTGCGACCGCGACCTATTTGTCTGAACAGTTTGTTGAGGCTTTAGAGAAGATTCCTCAAGTCCGTCAGATCTCTGTGGCCGGAAGTTTGCGCCGCGGCAAAGAAACCATTCGCGATATCGATATTCTCATTGATTCTTCAAAACCTCAAGTTGTCATGGATGCTTTTGTGAAGTTGCCGCAGGTGAAAGAAGTCCAAGCGCACGGTGAAACGAAATCTTCTGTTTTAACGCACGAGAATATTCAGGTGGATTTGCGGGTCGTTGAACGCAATTCTTTTGGAGCAGCTCTTTTATATTTTACGGGATCAAAAAATTTCAATGTGAAACTGAGACAGATTGCGATTAATCAAAATAAAAAAGTCAGTGAGTACGGGGTGTTTTCTGTCCAGGGAAGAACCGAAAAACTTTTAGCGAGCAAAACAGAAAAGGATGTTTTTGAAGAGCTCGGATTGAAATATTTCGAACCCGAATTGCGCGAGGATATCGGAGCAGCAGAATTATTCTCCGGAGAAAAAATCCCGAAGCTAGTCGAGGCCAAGGAGGTCAGGGGAGATTTGCATGTTCATTCGACGTGGTCGGATGGCCGGGACTCGATTCTTGATCTGGTTCAGGTTGGTATCGCGAAAGGTTATGACTATATGGCCATATCGGACCACTCGCCCCGTCTCAGGGTGGCCCGCGGGGTTTCAGCCGAAGACTTGAAAATCAAGAAGAAAGAAATCGATTCGATCAATCAAAGATTTAAGAATTTCCGAGTTCTTTTGGGGACAGAAGTAGAGATAGACTCCGAAGGCAATATCGATTATAATACCAAAATATTGAGTGAGTTTGATGTCGTTATTGCAGCGATTCATAGCGGGTTTGAGCAATCCCCCGAGCAATTAACACGGCGGATCGTCAAGGCCTGTCAAAACAAGTATGTCCATGCGATTGCGCATCCCACGGGTGTTCACTTAGGAAAAAGAGACCCTTGTGATATTGATTTAAAAGAAATTTGTAAAGTGGCGGTTGATACGAATACCTTTTTAGAGATCAACGCGTTTCCGATTCGTTTTGATTTGAATTCCTCGAACGTGTATTTTGCCCGTCAGATGGGAGTTAAGTTTGTGATCAATACTGATGCCCATGCGGTGGACCATCTCGATTTTATGCGGTTTGGTGTCACGATTGCAAGGCGCGGTTGGTTGAGGAAGAAAGATGTCATAAATACTCTGACCTTGCCAGAGTTGTTAAAAGTATTGACGGAAAAACGTAAAAACTAACATAATTTAGGGTGGGTTAAAAGACGTGGGTTGTGAGTCGGGATAAAGGGGTGGGTATATAAAACTCATCCTCATGACTCACAACCCGACTCAAAACTCAAAACCCATCCAAATGACCGTATGTTCAAAATCATCAACAAACAAAACCCAGGCACAAACATCAGATTTATCGATGTCGAAGCCAAAACTATCGCTGCAAAGCTTAAGGCGGGTCAATTTGTTTTGGCCTTGCCGCAGGCTTCCTTACGACCGATTCCTTTGACTGTCATGGATACGGATTCTCTGAAAGGAATTCTTTCTTTGGTTTTTGAAGAGACCGATTCTTCCTCGAAGAGTTTGGGGGAGATGAAAATCGGGGATTCGTTTTTGTCTCTTCTCGGGCCCTTGGGGACGCCAATTTCCGTTAGAAAATTCGGGACTGTAGCTTGTGTCGGGTTTGGTGTCGGGATTGCACAGATTTTACCTGTTTGCCGGGAATTGAAAAAAACGGGCAATCGGGTTTTAGGAATTGTCGGCGCGCATACGCGAAAGAGTGTTATCTTTGAAAATAGACTTCGCCTCAATTGCGATAAAATTTTTATTTCAACGGAGGATGGGACTTACGAACGCCGAGGATCAGTTGTCGAAAGTTTGCGCGAAGTTTTGGATACCGAAAAAGTCAAATGGGTTTATGCCGTCGGTCCTTTAGGGATTTTAAAAGATATTTGTGATTTGAGCAAACAAATAAAAGTTCCAACCGTCATTTATTATCTTCATACGATTTTGGAGGGAGTGGGGCTTACCAATTCTTGCCGCGTCAAAGTTATGGATCAAGAACTTTTAGCTTCGATCGATGGCCCTCAGTTTGAGGGTCATCAGGTCGATTTTAAGGATTTAGAGAGACGAGTGAAAGCCTATGAGGAGTTAAATCAATGGCCGTTCAACCAACACAATCAATCCCCGAGCAACCCGTCGACAAAAGAGTCAAAAATTTTGTCGAAGTTTCTCTCGGGTATTCTAAAAAGCAAGCCATAGAAGAAGCGGGTCGATGCCTTCAATGCCAGGACGCTCCTTGCCGAAAGGGCTGTCCGTTAGGTGTTGATATCCCGCGTTTTATTTTGGCGATTCGTGATGGCGATATCGCTCAGGCGGCGCTGACTGTTCGAGGGGAAAATCATCTTGGTGCAATTTGCGGGCGAGTCTGTTCGGCCCCTTGCGAAAAAGAATGTATCCTTAAAGAAAAAGAATCAGCCATTTCGATTCGGGCCCTGGAACGTTTTGCGACCGACACTAACGCGTTTTATTCCAAAATCAAACCCGAAACTCCGAAAGGAAAAAAAGTGGCTGTGGTTGGTTCTGGTCCGTCGGGATTGATGGCGGCATGCACGCTTGCTTTGCGGGGATTTTCTGTGACTGTATTTGAAGCCCTTCATCTTTGCGGAGGGAATCTTCGTTATGGCGTCCCAGAATTTCGTTTACCCAAAAAAGTTCTACAAAATGAAATCGATTTTATCTGTTCTTTGGGTGTTGATATTCAATTGAATTCGT
>CAZAPN010000172.1:0-3596 GCA_964487145.1 uncultured Planctomycetales bacterium
TATATCCTTCATCATTTTATTCAGCGTAAAGACTAAGGCAATGAGACAAAAACATATTCTTTTCCAGGTCTTAATCTTGATTTTCGTTTGTTTTCCTGTTTCGGCGTTTGATATCAATGACGGAGTTGAAAAACTTTTCCAGCAGGAATCGCAATCGATCGTTTTAATTGGGGCTGTCCATAATAGTGGAAGCCGTTTGGGCAGTGGATTTATTGTCCGTTCCGATGGATTGATTATCACGAATTATCATCTGATTCAGAATGCCCAAAAAATGGCTGTTAAGCTCTATAACAACCGTTCTTACAGTCGGGTCCAAGTCCTGGAGGTCGATCCGGGGAAAGATCTCGCTTTGATTAAGATTGAGGCCCGGGGATTAAATGCCGTTCATTTGGGGAATAGTCAGGAGGTTTCTATCGGCCAACGGGTTGTCACGATCGGCAATCCTTTAGGGTTTGAGAATACAGTGGCTGATGGGCTCGTGAGCGCTTGGCGCAAAGGAGACCAGGGAATGAAGTTGTTACAGATTAGCGTTCCGTTATCCGAAGGAAGCAGCGGCAGCCCGCTTTTTAATTTAGACGGTGAAGTGATTGGGGTCACGACCTCCTCCTGCCTGAAAGGACAAAACCTTAATTTCGCCATTCCGATTCAATATGTTAAACAGCTGATACGACGGGCTGAAATCGCGAATCAATATCAAAAAACGTCACGCCCTGTCATCACAAAAAGGACATCGTCTTCGATCGTGACTCCTTTGGCTTTTGAAAATGGACAAAAATTTTATACGATTCAGGGCAACGATACTTTGTACGGCTTAGCCAGAAAATTTGATACATCGGTGAAAGAAATCATGGTTTTAAATAATTTAAATACAACACGGATTTATCGGGGACAGAAAATTAGATTACCCCGGAAATGACGTCGTACGTTGTCTATCTGTGGGGATAGTGAGAGGAGGAGTTGAATCATGGCAAAAGAAGTGGTGAATGAAGGGATCAAAAGTTTGCGTCAAAGGGGAAGTCGTGTTTTTCGTGAAGGGCCGCATATGTTCGGCGGCATTTCACTTATGATGGCCGAAGGTGTCATTAAATCATTCAAAGACGTGAAAAAACCGTTTGTGACGATCGTAAATTCCTATACGACCCAAATTCCGGGGCATGCCCATTTGGATGTGCTGGGCCAATATGTCAAAAAAGAATTAGAAAAATTGGGTGTGAATGTCTGGTATACCAATATCGGAGGCGCGATTTGCGATGGGATTGCCATGGGGCACTTTGGGATGAAGTATTCTTTGGCATCGCGCGAGCTTATTGCGGATCAAATTGAAACCATCATGGGCGCTCATCCCGCGGATGCCTGGATCGGGATTGGCAATTGCGATAAGATCGTTCCCGCCATGTATAACGCGATGGTGCGTCTCAATATCCCGGCGATTTATGTCAGCGGCGGACCTATGCTCGCAGGGTCGAACAGCACGGATTTAATTTCTATTTTTGAAGGAGTCGGACAATACAGTGCCGGAAAGATTTCCGAAAAACAATTGCAGTGCATCGCGGAAAACGCATGTCCAAGTTGTGGCAGTTGCGCGGGAATGTTTACGGCGAATTCCATGAATTGCCTCGCCGAAGTGTTGGGCTTTGCTTTGCCGGGCAATGGCACGGTCACGGCCAATGCACGGGTAAAGGGACAGAAGCGTTTTACGAAATTAAATCCGGCCCGGATCAATTTAGTCAAGGAAAGCGCCCGCCGTTTGATTTATCTTTTGAAAAAGAACATTCGTCCATTGGATATTTTGACTAAAGAAGCGATCGATAACGCTTTTATTTTGGATATGGCGATGGGCGGATCAAGCAACACGGTTTTGCATGTTTTGGCGTTGGCGAATGAAGCCGGAATTGATTATGATTTGAACCGCATCGATGAAATATCGAAGATGACGCCTACCGTTTGTAAGATTTCTCCGTCTCGTCCCGATGTTCATATCGAAGATGTCCATAACGTAGGAGGGATGGGAGCCATTTTGAAGGTGATTGCCGATCAGGGCCATAAGTTGCTTCGTTTGGATGCGAAAACAGTTTATGGGACATTGGGAGATTATGTCAAAAAATGCCCTAAGCCTGACGGTGATATTATCCGTTCGGGGGCCAATGTCTTCTCCTCGGAAGGAGGTTTGCGTCTTCTTTTTGGAAATATCGCCAGAAAAGGAGCTGTTTTAAAAACCGTTGGCGTGGATGCTGATATGTTTCGCTTCCGTGGTCCTGCAAAGATTTATGAGTCGCAGGAAGAGGCTTTGAAAGGGATCCTGAATCATGAAGTCAAAGACGGGGATGTTGTGATCATTCGTTATGAAGGGCCCAAGGGTGGGCCGGGCATGCAAGAAATGCTTTCCCCGACTTCGGCGATTAGAGGCGCGGGGATTAAAGCCGCTTTGATTACGGACGGCCGTTTTTCCGGAGGGACTCGTGGGCTTTGTATCGGGCATGTTTCCCCAGAGGCCGCGGCCAGAGGCGAGATTGCCGTTCTTAAAAATGGGGATATGATTGCCATTGATGTTGATCGAAGGACCATGAATGTCGAATTGTCCGACGATGAGCTGAAACAGCGTTTAAGCCAGTTGCCCCCATTTCAATCCAAAGTCCGAGGGGGATGGTTGGCCCGCTATGCGTCCTTTGTCACCAGCGCGGATACAGGAGCGGTTTTACGAAATCCGGTTTAGGGTAATGTTTTTCGTCTCATCCGGATCCGTATGTGTTTTATTTTGGTTTTAATTTGCCTTGTGGGGTTACCCCGACCAAGGTCGGGGTAACCCCCCAAGAGCGGAACACTAAATTGATTTCATGAATTCTTTTTTGTTCTCGATTACTGATGAAATTCAACGACCGTTGTTGGGGAATAAGGGAGTAATCCTTCAAACCTTAGTTCACGACAAATTCCCTGTTCTTCCGACTTATGTCCTTGCGTCTTTGGCGTATGAGATTTTTGTCCAAGAAAACCATTTGAATACGACCATTGAAAATATTTTAAAGAAAACGGATATCAGCCTTAAAGAAAAAACAAAAGCTATTCATCAAGCGATTTTTTCTTCGGTATTTCCGTTGGCTCTTTTTGAAGAGATCCAAAATTCGTATGTCTTTACCAAGCCGCCGTCATTTTGGTTCTTTAGTCATTCGAATAACCTGTCCGATTTGGTATCCGGGGCCCCGGAGGACTCCTCGGTTATCTGGGATTCGAAGAGAAGCGATTCTCTGGTTGATTTGATCCAAAAATGCTGGGCATCATTTTGGAATGAATCAACAATTGATTTTTGCCTCAAAAAAGCTATTAAACCCTCCCAAATTCAAATTGCGATTTTGATACAGAAAAAAAATAATTTGAAATGTTTTGGCTCTTTATGGACCCGTGACCCGCATTCGAATGATTCCAATGAGATTTTTCTTGAATATCATCAAGGATCTTTTTCTCGGGGCCCTGTGTTTCATTTGCCATCTTATTTTTGTATGGTTAACAAAGAAACACAAAAAATCCATTCGGAACGCCATCCTGAAAAACGATTTTTTATTGATGAAGAAATTCATCGTCTGTGCGATTTGGCTCGGCAC
>CAZAPN010000173.1:0-3592 GCA_964487145.1 uncultured Planctomycetales bacterium
GGTTGGTAATTTCAGCAAAGAAAGAGTTTCTCGTCGCCAAATGGACTCCTTGGTTTATTTGGTCAATAAATTAAGGAAATATTATAAAATTTCGCAGAGTCATGTCTTGGGGCACCGTCAAGTACCTGGGGCCAAAACCGAATGTCCCGGCAAATATTTTCCTTTCGATGAGTTGAATGCCCGTTTATCGAAAGAAAATTAGCTGAAAAAAGTTTGTCTTAGGACAGCCAATAACCTATTTCAAGTTTCAAATTTATAAGGAGGCCTTATGAGAAAACTGCATGAAAGATCATATGGTACCCTGTCCATCGTATTGGCCATGTTTGTTATTGGCATGAGCAGTTGTGGTCAAAAGACGGTGGATGAACCCACCAAGTATCGGTCTCAAGCCGGATTAGAGGCCTTGACCCAACAAGCCCAGAAGGCCACGCAAGGAAGCAGTGCACAAAATCCTCAATTTTTAACGGCCAAAGAAACAAAAAATTTTCCCGGGCGTACGAAAGATATTGATGGAGTCATTCGACCGGTTCTTTTAAAACTATTCGGAGGGGCTCGGTTGATATCCGCGACAGGGGAAGAGCCTCCGAAAAAAGACGGGGAAGTGGTGGAGGATCGACTGGTCTATGTCGTTAAAGGCCTTTTGACTCGTGAAAAGGGAGATGCTTTACACGCAGCACTTCATTCGTCTGGTTTTGGTTATAGCCCGAGATTGGGGAGTAAGCCAACCCATGCGAGATCAAAGGTTCTTTTTTCCCTTTTTGAATCGACCTCGAGTCGATCTTATTCGTTTGTGTTTATCGTGGATTGTGAGAAACAAAAAATAGAAGTTGAATCCTATCGGCTGGGTTCTAAATATGATCGGTTGATGTAGGGGCTGCGGTAAATTTTTTTTCAATAAATTTGACCCCATAATATGCCATCCGATTGAACGGCGTAGG
Organism: uncultured Planctomycetales bacterium; assembly: GCA_964487145.1. Lineage (GTDB taxonomy): Bacteria > Omnitrophota > Gorgyraeia > Zapsychrales > CAZAPN01 > CAZAPN01. The sequence goes on from CAZAPN010000173.1 coordinate 939, forward strand.
GATATTCAAAGATTCTCCAAGCTTTACGATCACACCATTTAACGCATCAATTTCTGTCCTTTTTCCAATTTTAATACCTTGAAGAGTAGAAGAGATGTGTCCGGCGGTTGGCGCCAATTGTTTTTCATAAAAAAATTTTATATATTCTTCAACGGTAGGCCAATGAGTTTGAAAACCGGACTTTTGCATGACCGAAAACACTTCTTTAATGATTCCTTCCAAAAGATATCGCGTATATTCGGATTCTCCGAGTTTCCCGTAAGAGACATCAAAGATGACACCCAAAGAATTTAAGGAACAGTTATAAAGCATTTTTGCCCATAGATCTTTGGCGATTTCAGAGGTGGGTTCGCAGGGTAAATCCCCATCGGAAATAGCGTGGCACAGAGGAAGGATTTCATCGGTATTGTTGTGAAAAAGGCTGCCAATTTTCGCTGGTTCAGCATGAACAGTGATCTGCACTTCATGGGGCTGGACCCGTCGGAATCCGGTAATGATGCGGGCATTATAAACTTGTTCTTTGGAAAAGAACTTGCTAAAGATTTCCGCATTGCCCCAGCCGTTTTGGCACAGGACGATCCGTGTCTTTTCATGGAACAATGGCTTGTGGTTTGATAAATCTTCCGCGGCAGATTCGGAGTCGTAGGATTTTGTTGAAATTAAGATAAAATCGTAATGAATACCCGGAGTATCTTTGAGAGAAGAAAAACAACTAAATTGGTAAGGCGTGGCTGAAAAGTTTCCTAGGATTCCTGTCCTGGAAAGCCCTTTTGCCTTTAGGGCATTAACAGCTTGAGGACGGGCAATGAGATGCACTTCTTGCTTTGATTTGATTAAAAAGCTTGCGAGTCCTAAGCCTACTCCGCCAGCCCCATAAATGAGGATTTTCATGGATGTTATTATACTGAACCAGGCCGCATGAATCAAAGGTAAAATAGGTCAGGGGGTTTTTAAAGAAAACTTGACTGCTCATTGCGATGACTCCAATCCATTGTATAATAGGGTCCAGATATTTTTTAAGCGGTCATCGTGCCAAAGATCACTTTTAGGAAAGCCTATCGAAATGGTTGAGAACAATAATCAGAATGGAATATTCAATCGGCTGAGAAAAGCTGTTCGGGCGCTGCGCCATCGGAATTTCCGTTTATTTTTTACCGGCCAAAGCATTTCTTTGTTGGGAACCTGGATGCAGCAGGTCGCCATGGGATGGCTGGTTTATCGCTTGTCCCATTCAGAGTTTATTCTTGGTCTTGTGGCCTTTGCGAGTCAAGCGCCGACTTTTTTTATCACCTCGTTTGCCGGAGTATTAGCTGATCGTTGGGACCGTCGGCGGATTCTTATTATCACGCAGGTTCTTTCCATGTGCCAAGCTTTTGTTTTAGCGTTTTTGGTTTTTACAAATATGATAACGGTGGGGTGGGTGATTGTCCTCAGTATCGTGGTCGGGGCGTTAAATGCGTTTGATATCCCTAGCCGTCAATCCCTTTTAATCGAAATGATTGATAAAAGAGAGGATTTGGGGAATGCGATCGCGTTAAACTCATCCATGTATAATGCGGCGAGGTTAATTGGGCCATCCATCGCCGGGATATTAATTGCCATTGGGGGTGAGGTGCTTTGTTTTGTCATTAACGGGCTATCGTTTTTGGGTGTCATTGTCGCGCTTTTTGCCATGAATATCAGGCATGTTGAAAATGGGGAAGAAGCGAAACATTTGGTGCAAGAATTGAAGGAAGGTTTTGTCTATGTTTTTGGTTCTCTTCCCATCATGACGATCCTTGGACTTCTGGCTTTTGTGAGCTTGATGGGAACACCGTATATTGTTTTGATGCCGGCCTTCACTAAGGAGGTTCTGCACGGAGGGCCTCAATCTTTCGGGTTTTTAATGGGTGCGACAGGCTTCGGAGCCTTAGGCGGGGCACTCTATTTGGCGACCAGGGAGACGGTGCGCGGATTATTACGTAAAATTGCCTTTTCTTCTTTTTGTTTTGGATGCGGATTAATTTTATTTTCTTTGTCTCGAACGCTAGAAATTTCAATGTTTGTTTTGGTTCTAGCAAGTTTTGGAATGATGACCCAGGTGATTGCCAGCAACACGATCATTCAGACGATTGTTGATGATGATAAAAGAGGACGCGTGATGAGTCTTTTTGCCATGTCGTTTATGGGAATGGCTCCTTTCGGATGTCTGATGATGGGGGCCTTGGCGAATAAAATTGGGACACCCTTGACTATGCTTTTGGGCGGCATGAGCTGCATTTTCGCATCCGTTATTTTTATGAGACAATTGCCCAGATTGCGGGGCATTGTTCGTGACATTTATATCCGTAAAGGCGTGATCACTCCTGAACACCAGTAATTTCTCCTTTGAATCAATATGATTTTGTTGACGTTTTTTTATGGGTTCATTATAATGGCTTTCATTGCGAAAGGGTCTTAATGGACGACAGAAAAAATCAGTAGTCAATTTATGGGGGCGCCCCTACGTTTACGTCGGGGCGCCCCCCAAATTTTCATCAACCTAAGGAGGGGCATATGCCGATCAAAGAAATTCCCGCGAATCAACTCAATACCCAACAATTTATCGATGAAAAAGCCCGTGAGATCGCCGAAACGGTCGGGACAGGTTTTGCCATCAACGCCCTTTCCGGCGG
>CAZAPN010000174.1:0-3487 GCA_964487145.1 uncultured Planctomycetales bacterium
AGCCAAGATTTCGCTCCCTGAGGCGCTGCCTTCGTTGATCATAACAACCATGGGCCAATGGGTAAAAACGGCATTCATGTTGGTTGATTTTGTTTCGGTGTTTTCTGAGGGATGGCGGCCTTTGGTGGAAACAATGAGTTTTCCCGCCGGTAAAAATTCTTCGGTAATCTTATTGGCGACATTCAAGAGTCCGCCCGGATTGTTACGAAGGTCGAGGATCAGGCTGTCGGCGCCCTGTTCTTTTAATTTATCAAGGTTGGCACGAATTTCTTTGCAGGAGTCCTCTCGGAATTCGGTCAGTCGGATATAAGCAATGTTGTCTTGGAGGATCATTGGGTCCTTGACATCTTGGATATGAATGACTTCCCGCGTTAAAGTGAAATCGTGCAATTTAAACTCATCTTCGCGTAGAATCGTGATATGAACTTCGGTTCCTGGTTTTCCACGGAGTTTCTTAACAGCATCATTTAATGTTAAATCTTTGGTCACTTCGTTTTCGATTTTGACGATGCGGTCGCCGGCTTTAATTCCTGCTTTCCATGCCGGGGTATCTTCCAGCGGGGTCACAACCGTGAGTAATCCATCGCGAATGGAGATTTCGATCCCGATGCCACCGAATTTTCCCTGGGTTTCTGTTTTTAATTCTTTATAATCTTCGGGTTCTAGGAATTGGCTATGAGCATCGAGGGAGCCCAACATTCCTTTCAAGGCCCCGTAGATCAAGTCTTTGGGTTTCGGTTCATCGGCATATTCCGATTGAACGGTCGTTAAAGCAAAACTGAACAACTCAATTTGGCCGTAAAGATCATCTTTTGTTGTCCGGTCCATTTGGGAAAGAGTGATTTGCGAGGTAATAAAAACAGCCAAGACCGCAACAAAGATAATCATGAATCGCTTAACCATGAGAGAGCCTCCTTTTGATTAGTTCTCCAATTTTTTTGGGATTTGCTTTCCCTTGAGATTTTTTCATCGCTTGTCCAACGAGAAAACCGACCGCATGGTCTTTCCCGCTGCGGATTTGTTCCGCGGTTGACGGGTTCTCCCGGATGACGTCATCAATTATACCAAAAAGAGTTTCCTCGTCGGAAACTTGGGTCAGTCCCTTTTCCTTGATAATTTGTTCGATGCTTTTTTGGGTTTCGACAAGATCACGAAAGACCTCTTTCCCGCCCAGATTACTCAAGGAACCGTCCTCCACTTTTTGAATCAGTGTCAATAAATCATGGAAGTTGAGATTTAAATCCTGAATATCGACCTTCCGGGTATTTAATTCCTGGAGCACAGGCCCTGTAATCCAATTGCAGATTTTTTTGGGTTCAGGGTATTCGTTGACGCAGGTCTCAAAGAAATTCGCCAAGTTTTTACTTCCCACCAAGATTTGCGTGTCATAATCGGATAAGCTGTATTGTTTTAAGAATCGCTCTGCCTTGGCAAAGGGTAATTCGGGTAACGAATTTTTGATGGGGTCGATTTCGTTTTGATGCAATGTGAAGGGAACAAGATCCGGTTCCGGGAAATAGCGGTAGTCATGGGCTTCTTCTTTGCTTCGCATGGGAAGTGTGGCCCCTTTTTGTTCGCTCCATAACCGCGTTTCTTGGGTCACCTTTTCCCCTTGTAAAATGACTTGGCTTTGGCGGGCTTCTTCATGTTCGAGCGCCATTTTCACAGCACGAAATGAGTTTAAATTTTTAATCTCTACTTTTGTCCCGAGTTTTTGTTCTCCTTGCGGGCGAATGGAAATGTTGGCATCGCATCGCAAACTTCCCTTCTCCATATCGCAATCTGAGACATCCAGATATTGAAGCGTAAGTTTGAGCAGGGTCAAATAGTCATAGGCTTCTTGAGGAGTCCGCAAGTCTGGTTCGCTGACGATCTCCATCAGCGGTGTTCCGGCCCGGTTATAATCGACTAAACTACAACCGGATAATCCGTCGTGAATGAGTTTTCCGGCATCTTCTTCAAGATGAGCGCGGAAAATACGGATAGTTTTCCTCCCCTCTTTGGTTTTAATCTCCAAATGCCCGTGGTTCGCCACAGGTAAGTCATGCTGGGAGATCTGATATCCTTTGGGAAGGTCCGGGTAATAATAATTTTTACGGTCGAATTTGATGAAGGGATTAATACGGCAATTTAACGCTGATCCGACTTTAATGGCGGATTCCAAGACTTTTTGATTCAAAACCGGCAATGAGCCCGGAAGTCCCAGGCACACAGGACAGACATGGGTGTTAGGGGTCTCTCCAAAGACGTTAGCGCATCCACAAAATATTTTTGTTTTCGTTTTGAATTGCAAATGGACTTCAAGTCCTATCACTGTTTCGAATTCGCTCATATTGTTTATTTCACTGATGTTCAAATTTTAATTTTTAATTTTGTAATGTTTTGATTATATCTTTGCCTTTTGTTTGTGCCAGTCTGTTTTCTGTTCGTACGCATAGGCAATCTGAAAAAGTGTTTCTTCGGCAAAAGGTTTAGCAAGAATTTGCATCCCAATGGGCAATCCGTTTTTGGAGAAGCCGCAAGGGATCGACATCGCCGGAATTCCGGCGAGATTCGCGGATATCGTGTAGATATCGGATAAATACATGGACAGCGGATCGGCTGCCTTCTCTCCGAGTTTAAAGGCGGTCGTTGGAGCTGTCGGCGTAATGATGGCATCCAAATCTTGAAAAATTTGATCAAAATCATTTTTAATCAAGGTGCGGACCTTTTGTGCTCTCAAGTAATAAGCATCATAAAATCCGGCTGATAAGGCATACGTTCCTAACATGATGCGGCGCTTGGCTTCTGCCCCGAGGCCTTTGTGACGAGTTTCTTCATACATATCGATGAGGGTTGATCGTCGTTGTTTCGGGGCGCGAATCCGTAGGCCATATTGAACTCCGTCAAAACGGGCTAGGTTTGAACTGGCTTCCGCGGTTCCCACAATATAATATGTGGCAACGGCATATTCAGTGTGAGGTAGTGAGATCTCCACACAAGTCGCGCCAGATTTTTTAAGGACTTCAATCGCTTCGAAAAGTGAAGTTTTGACTTCAGGGTCAAGGCCTTCGATAAAATATTCTTTGGGGATGCCGATTTTTATTCCTTTAACTGGTTGGTTGAGTGCTTGCGTATAATCGGGGACAGGGACATTGGCTGATGTGGAATCTTTTTCATCATACCCAGAAATGATATTCATCAACAGCGCGGCGTCCTGGACGTCTTTTGTCAGGGGGCCGATTTGGTCAAGACTCGATGCAAAAGCAATCAGTCCATAGCGGGAGACACGGCCATAAGTTGGTTTTAAACCAACAACACCGCAGAATGCGGCTGGCTGCCTAATCGATCCTCCCGTATCTGATCCGAGCGCCCAAATTGCTTCGTGGGCTGCGACCGCGGCCGCAGACCCTCCGCTTGATCCCCCTGGGACACAGTGGGTATTCCAGGGATTTCTGACTGGGCCATAATAAGAATTTTCCGTTGACGACCCAAAGGCGAATTCGTC
>CAZAPN010000175.1:0-3468 GCA_964487145.1 uncultured Planctomycetales bacterium
CGGTGTAGAGATATTCTGATTGTCATAAAGAAGAATGTCAATATCAATTGTCCGGGGGGCATTGATGACGGTTTTTACTCGGCCCAATTGCTTTTCGATACGTTTAAGAAGTTTGAGTAATTCAAGCGGAGATAAATCGGCATGGACTTTCGCAGCTGCATTGAGAAATAAACCTTGGGGTGGCCCTCCCACAGGGTTTGTTTCGATGAGTTGAGATCGTTTTTCAACGTGAACGTAATTTTCTTCCAATAATTGCAGGGCATCCTGAATGTTTTTTTCGCGATTGCCCAGATTGGAGCCAAACGCTAAATAAACAACAGCCACTTATAAAACCTTTCGCAACCGATCGACGGCTTCGGTTAACTTGTCCTTGGAAACGGTGATGGTCATTCGGATAAACCCCTCTCCGTTTTCACCAAAACCAAGGCCCGGAGTTGCAATAATGTCGGCCTTATCGAGAAAGGCTTTGGCGGCCTCCATTGAATTATTGAATGTTTTAGGAATTTTGGCCCAAATATAGAATGTCGCCGGAGGCGGAGTGATTTTCCATCCGATGCTTCTCAGTCCGTTAATAAAACAATCGCGTCGCTCTTGGTACATGCTTCTCAGAGCGCTGACTTCTTCCTCTCCTCTTTTTAAGGCTTCGATACCAGCAACTTGGATGGCCTGAAAAACGCCAGAATCAATATTGGTTTTCACCCTGGCCAAAGCGGCAATTAATTTGGCATTCCCGCAAGCCCACCCGAGACGCCAGCCGGTCATGTTAAAAGTTTTGGAAAGGGAATGAAATTCAATCGCGACGTCTTTTCCCCCTTCGATTTCGAGAAGACTCACAGGTTTTTGGTCATCATAATACATTTCTGAGTAAGCCAAGTCCGAAAGAATGATGATCCCTTTTTCTCGCGCGATACGCACGACATGAACGAGAAATTCTTTGGGGGCGACAGCCCCGGTTGGATTATTCGGATAATTGAGAATGATCATTTTAATATCATTGGCTTTCTCAATTTTTTCAAGGTCCGGCAGAAAATTGTCTTTTGCCTTTAATGGCATGTTAACAACTTTTCCTTCCGCAAAAATAACGGAAGATCGATAAGCTGGATAACACGGATCAGGAATGAGGACTTTATCCTTTGGATTGATGACTCCTAACGGAAGATGGGTAATCCCTTCTTTGGAGCCGATTAGGGGATATATTTCAGTCGTGGGATCCAGTTGAACGTTAAAGCGTTTTTGAAACCATTCACTGATCGTTTGGCGTAATTCGGGCATGCCGGCATCCAGGGCATAATGATGGTTATTTCCTTGTTGGGCGGCTTGACATAACGCATCAATAATAAATTTAGGAGTTGCCATGTCCGGGTCTCCAATACCTAAATCAATGATATTGCGTCCGGCTTGCTTGGCTTCTCTTTTCGCTTTATCAATCTCGGCAAAAAGATATGGAGGTAATTTTTGTAGCCTTTCAGAAAATTCAATATTGATCATGCGTCGGTTTCCTTCGTTATTCCAAGTGGTTGGATTATTTTTTTAAAGCCAACACTTCTTCCATATTGAAGAGTCCCTGTCGTTTTGTTGCGATGAATTTGGCCGCAACCAATGCACCTTTGGCAAAGATGTCCCGGGTCTTGGCATGATGCCGGATGGTGATTGTATCGACAGGACTTTCAAAAATGACATCGTGATCTCCGACAATTTCGCCTTCGCGAATAGACTGAATGTCAGAAACTTTTTCTTGGGTCACTTCCTGGACAATACTGGCCAATGTTTTGGCGGTCCCTGACGGAGCATCTTTTTTATGGATGTGATGTGCTTCAATGATTCTCACCGTATAACTTCGGTCCGTTTTTTGAGCAATTTGCCGCGTCAATCCAAAGAGGATATTGACTCCGACTGACATATTCGATGAGAAAACAATCGCAATGGATTTCGAAGCCTCACGGATTTTCTGAATATGTTCCTCGAGTAACCCGGTTGTTCCTATGACCATCTTGATTTTAAGTTTTTTGCAGATTTCCAGATGCTCGAGCGTCGCTTCTGGGGATGTGAAATCGATTAAAACATTCGCGCCTTTGAGTGATTGGGGGTCGGATGATATGGGGACTTTGTCCATCTGTCCACCCACGGCCGGATGATTCTCTTTTTCAAGAAGAGTCACAATCTTTAACTCAGGATCTTCCTGAGCTAAATGCAAAATTCTTAAGCCCATTCGTCCTTGGCAACCGCTAATCGCTAACTTGACCATGAAAACGTATCCTTTCGATTCCAAAATTAATTTTTAAGCAAACCGTATTGAGTCAAAGCGGTTTTAAGTTTTTGTACGTTATCATCGGTCATGTGGCAAAGCGGCAATCGAAGATCCCCAGAGCACAGTCCCATTAAACCCATTGCGGTTTTCACAGGAATTGGATTGGTTTCAATGAACATGGCTTTAATTAAAGGCAATAATTTGAAATGAATTTCCTGAGCTTTTTTCATATTCCCTTTATTAAAGGCATCAACTAGCGCGACCACATCTTTAGGAACGATATTGGCGACGACAGAAATAATGCCAACACCACCGATACTCATGATAGGCAAAGTCAGATTGTCGTCACCAGAAATTAAAAGGAAGTTTTCCGGGCACAGGTGTTTCACCATCATCATTTGGTCGAGGGATCCGGAGGCCTCTTTGACGCCCACGATATTTTTACATTCCTGAGCCAATTTGGCGATAGTTTGTGGTTCGATGTTTTGGCCCGTTCGGCCTGGAATATTGTAGAGGATGATCGGGATTTTAACGCTGTCAGCAATTTTTTTGAAGTGTAAATACATCCCTTTTTGCGTCGGGCGATTGTAGTAGGGCGCAACTAAAAGAGCTCCGTCCGCGCCGGCTTTTTCCGCGTGAGTCGTGAGTTCAATCGCTTCGGCTGTGGAATTGGACCCCGTTCCCGCAATAACCGGGACTCGTTTTTTAGCTGCTTCAATACAGATTTCAATCACACGTTCATGTTCTTTGAAGTTAAGGGTCGGAGATTCGCCGGTTGTTCCGCAAGGGACAATGCCATTGGTCCCATTTTTAATTTGAAATTCGACGAGTTCAATGAGTTTCTTTTCATCGACCTTATCATTTTTGAAAGGCGTCACAATGGCTACAATGGAACCTTTGAACATCTATTCCCCCTTTGTTGATGAATGAAGAAAGTATTTTCCGGTCGCAATAAATTTCGCCGAACCCTTAAGATGAACATCAGAAACACAATCATGCTCGATGGCAAAGGAAACCTCTAAGATTTCCTTGCTGGCGGTTAAAACCTTTATTTTTGAACGCATTTTTTCAGTTGTTGAAGATCTCGACTTTAGGGCCGTGATAATCGCCGAGGCAACACTTCCGGTCCCGCAGGCCTTGGTTTCATGTTCGACCCCGCGTTCGTAAGTCCGAATTTGGATAAAATCATCTTTAAGCTGTTCGACAAAGTTGACGTTTGT
>CAZAPN010000176.1:0-3429 GCA_964487145.1 uncultured Planctomycetales bacterium
CAAAATATTCTTTAATCCAGTCCCGAATCATGTCTTTGGTGACTTCCAGATGAAACTGTAAACCATAAACACAAGACCCGAGCCGAAAAACCTGGTGCGGACAATCCATGGATGAGCCCAGAAGCGTTGCTCCAATAGGAATTCCGAAGGTGTCCTCATGCCATTGAAAAACCTCTAAATCCTCTTTGATGCCCGCAAACAAAGGATCAACTTTTCCGTCGGCGGTTAACTGGACAGCAGACCAACCGAGTTCTTTTTGTTTGGCCTTTTTGACGACAGCGCCGGCCGCTTTGGCAATCAATTGCGACCCCAAACAAATCCCTAACAAGGGAATATTTTCGCGGATGATCTTCCTCAAAAAATCGTCCTCTTCTTTTAAGAAAGGATATTTGATATCTTCATAAACATTCATCGGGCCGCCGAGCGTGATCACCGCCTGAATATCATGAAAATCCGACGGCAACGCATCCTTCCGACTCAAATCAATGGTTGTGGAAGTTAATTCGCGTTTTCGAAAATATTCCTCAAGGCGTCCCGGCCCCTCGATGGGGATATGTTTAATAAAGAGAACCATATAAAAATAAAATTAATGGGTTTGAAGCTGCAAGTTTCAGGCCACAGGTCACAAGCTTCAGGCTACAGGCAACAAGCCACAGGCCGAATCGCTCTAGGTTCTAAAAACATATCTCCTGAAACCTGTGACCTGCAGCTTGGAGCTTGTGTCTTGACTTAAACCATAAACAACATTTCGACATAACTCGGCAAAGGCCAAGCATCATGCGGGACCAAGCCCTCTAATTCATCGACCGCTTCACGCAATTCCAACATCGATGCCAAGATCTTGGCCGGGTCTTCGTTGTCTAAAGCCTTTTCAATCTTTGCAACGGCGGCCATGGCATATTCGCTTAACCCGCAAATCGTTTTTAATAACTCTTTGCTGGCTTTTGTTTTGTTCGAAGAACCGATTTTACTTACCAGTGCAATCGTTTCTGCCAATTCTTTCTGATAAGCAATCACCGCCGGAAGAATCATGGTTTTAGCCATGTTCACCGCGCAATTGCCTTCCAAGATCACAGTCGTTTTATAGGTATGCATATAGACTTCATGCCGTGAACGCAATTCCCTCTTCGATAAAACGCTGTGTTTTTCGAATAACTTGGCTGTACCTTCTTCAAGCATGATCTTTAACGCTTCGGGTGTTGTCTTCAAATTCGGCAAGCCTCGTTTTTTGGCTTCCGTATGCCATGCCTCAGTATAGTTATCACCATTAAAAAGGATTCGCTTATGTTTCTTAACAATCGACTGTAGGATTTTTTGCAAAGATTCGTTAAAATCCTTTTTTGCTTTGACATCTTTTTCTAATTGTGTGCAAACTTCGTCTAAGGCTTCAGCCACGATCGTGTTTAATACAATATTCGGCCCCGCCAAACTCATATTGGAACCGGCCGCGCGAAACTCAAACTTACTTCCGGTAAACGCAAAGGGAGAAGTTCGGTTGCGATCGGTCGTATCCCGAGGCAATGTCGGAAGAGAATCAACACCGATTTCAATCACTCCGCCGTGCTTAGAACTTTTGGCTCCGCCTTTTTCGATTTGCTGGATGACATCCGCGAGTTGTTCTCCTAAGAAAATTGAAATAATCGCTGGTGGCGCCTCATTCGCTCCCAATCGATGATCATTGCCGGCATAAGCTACCGCCGAACGTAAAATGGCGGCATGGCTATCAATGGCCTTCATAAGAACACAAATCATGGTTAAGAATTTTGCATTCTCATGGGGATTATCACCCGGGCTTAACCAATTTTTTCCGTCGGGACCGACAACCGACCAATTGTTGTGTTTGCCTGAACCGTTAACACCCGCAAACGGTTTTTCATGCAAAAGGCAAGCCAGTCCGTGCTTATCCGCGACCTGGCGGATAACTTCCATGGTCATCATGTTATGATCGACCGCGAGATTTAATTCTTCAAAAACCGGGGCGATCTCAAACTGGGCCGGACTCACCTCGTTATGACGGGTTTTGGCCGGAATTCCAAGCCTCCATAACTCATGATCTAAATCTTCCATAAAAGCCAAAATCCGGGTTTTGATCGCGCCGAAATAATGATCTTCCATTTGCTGATGTTTAGCTGGCTTTCGGCCAAAGAGTGTCCTTCCGGTTTGAATTAAATCCACGCGTTCATTATAGAATTGTTTGTCGATCAGGAAATATTCTTGTTCACCGCCTAAAGTTGCATAGGCACGCTTTCCTTTCGAATCAATGCCAAAAAGCTTAGCCAAACGGCAAACCTGTTTTGATAAGGCTGTCATGGAACGAAGGAGAGGTGTTTTTTTATCCAAGGCGTCCCCGTAATAACTGCAGAAAACCGTCGGGATACACAAAGTCGCCGTATCTTCGGCTTCTTTAATAAACGCCGGGCTTGTCGGATCCCACGCCGTATAACCCCGTGCTTCAAAAGTCGCGCGCAAACCACCCGACGGAAAACTGGACGCATCAGGCTCACCTGTAATCAATTCTTTCCCGGAAAATTGCAAAATAACCCCGCCCTCGTTATCCGGTTGGATAAACGAATCGTGTTTTTCCGCGGTAGCACCCGTCAACGGCTGGAACCAATGGGTAAAATGGGTCGCTCCTTTCGAAACAGCCCATGTTTTCATGGCATCAGCCACTTCATCCGCGATATCCGGATCCAAAGGGCCACCTTCTTTAATCGTCGTGCTTAATGACTTAAATGCTTTTTCCGACAAATAATTACGCATTGTTTTTAAGCTAAAAACATTTTGCCCGTAAAAATCAGGGATGCCGGGTGTCTTCATTTCATTTTTGACTTCACTCATGATATCCTCCTTTAATGGCCCACGATTTATGTTGTGACGGTCGTAACCCGCGAAAACATAAATCGCTAGGCGAATTAACCCCGAGTCCGTCGTGATTCTCAACGGACGAGGGGTATCTCCCTCTTTTAGATTAGTTCAAAATTCTTTCCTTAACCTTCAGACTCTCGGCCTTTAACCTTATTTCCCGGCGCATCTGCCTAAAGGCAGATGCGCCGTAAGAAAATCCGCAACTTACGTTTGGCTCCGCCAAACGTAAGTTAGGAATTTTCTAAAAAAAAAGGCCGATTCTCCCCTCTTTGGGATTATCGGACCTCATTGTCTCGTTTCTTGTTCTAATATTCGCTTAAACCCTCGTTGGTTCAAGGAAATCTCTGATGCAGTCATAAATGTATAATCAACGACCCTTTTTGTCAAGTGGTTTTTCACAAAGGCCGCTCGTCACCGAAGAGCCCTCAGGTAACCATTATTTATTCTTGTGCAATTCATCCATCAACAAAATCGATTCTGCAATTTCTTTCATCGACCGGGACGAATCCATGCTTTTTTTATGGATCAGACGATAGGCCGCTTCTTCGCTCAAATTACTCATCC
>CAZAPN010000177.1:0-3421 GCA_964487145.1 uncultured Planctomycetales bacterium
TATATGGAGGCCTGGCCTTATGTGACAGGGGATGTGGTTTTGACCTTTAGCCCCGACGGTAATTCTGTCCCTGAACTCATTCCCGCCTGTATTGAGAAAATGAAAGAAGGATATGATATGGTCATCGTGGCCCGTTATGCTCCCGGAGCCAAGAGTGATGATGATGACCGTATCACGGGTTTTGGTAATTGGATGTTTCGCACGATGATCAATGTTTGCCATCGCGCCCATTATTGGGATCCGATGGTGATTTACCGCGCTTATAAAAAGCAGCTCGTCTATGATTTGGATTTAGATAAAGATTCCAGTTATGAGTTTGAGGAAAAGCTCTTTCGTACGAATGTCAGCTGGGAACCCTTATTGTCGATACGTGCCGCAAAAAGAAAATTAAAAGTCGCTGAGATCCCGGGCGACGAACCCGCAAGGATCGGAGGGGAACGAAAGCTGCAGATTTGGAAATGGGGAGCTGTTTTCCTCTACCAGACGATCCGGGAAATCTTTTGGTGGCGATAATTCTCTCTTATTTGAACATTCGTTGTCCATGAAGTTTCCTAATAAAATTCATATTCACCATCCTCCCAAAACACTGGATGCCATCCTGCTGAGTGTTTTTGTCGTTTTGGTGACCTTCCAACCCTATTTTCTTCATGGGGAAATTAATATCTTTGAGGTCGGTCTTTATTTGCCTGGAATCAATGCGATTCTGCAGGGGCTTGTCCCGTTCCGTGATTTTTTTCACCTGAGAGGTCCTTTTGAACTATATATGCCGGCCCTCATGATGAAAATGTTGGGAGTTCATCTAGGGGTCCTGTATCTTTATTTTTATATTGGCACAGTTTTGACTTTGATTCTTTGCGTTTTGATCGCCAAAGAATTATTGAGAACGCGTTATGTCTTTTATTTGATGGTGCCGGTTCTCATCGCAAGGACTTTTCCTCGCGTGGTTTTTACCTTTTGGGGAGGGATGAGGTATGCCTTTGGACTGTTAGCGGTTTTGTTTGCTATTAAGGCGTATAAAAAGCACAGTTCCGTATTCATGTTTTTCTCCGGGATATTCTCCATGTGTGGTTTTTTTACAAGTTTTGAGATCGGGATTTATTCGATTATGGGCATTGTCTTTAGCTTGATTTTTGCTTTGGTTTTTAAATTACTCGATTGGAAAAATGTCTTCAGAAAATTCTTGTTTTATTGTGGAGGGCTTGCGCTTGTTGGGATCCCTTATGTGATTTATCTGGTTGCGCAAGGAGCACTCAAGGATTATGTTGAGGCGATTTATGTTATGATTGTCCGTTTCCGCCATGTCATTAATACCCATTTGGTATCGACGTATCCTCAGAATTTTTCTGAAGCGTTTCGGGCCATGATCAATCCACTCAGTGTGAATTTCCGACACATGACCCCGAGTTATTTTTACCTGGTGTTATTAGGGTATCTTGTTTATCGGATCCGCAAACGACAGATTGATACATCCGATATCGGAATTGTCTGTTTAGGATGCTATGGTTTTATCATGTACAATACCGCGTTTCGGTCGATTTGGGCGGCGCAATTTGAGATGGCGCTCCAACCCGAAAAGGTTTTATTTTTCTTTATTTTGGAACGGGGATACATGTTGTTCTTAGCTAAAAAACGAGAGTGGGTTTCTTATTTACAGTCGTTTTCGTTTGGCCGGACAAAGGAGAGGGTTTTACGTTTTAAATTAGGGGTTATTTATTTTTTGTTTATCGCTTTTTTCATGTCCTCCATGGGTTATTCGTTGGCACGGTTTGACCGCCGTTTTTTCACTTACAATTATGTTAAGTCCAAAATTTTAGGCAAGGAAGCCCCGAAATTTCGGCTTGCCTTAGATGAGAATAGCCGTCCTTTGACGATTGCACGCGCGAAGAATATTATTGTTCCGGCCACACAGGCCGATGAGTTGGAGGTCATCATTCCCTTGATTCAAAAAATTTCTTTAGCTGAAGATGTTGTTTTCATGTATCCGGAATTAGGGACGTATAGTTTTCTGGCGGATAGACCTTTCTTAGGCCGATTTCCCCTAGCCACATTTTCCTGGTTTAAGGAAGAATGGCATAAAGAATTAATTCAGGCGATGAGAACAGTAAAGCCTCAATATATTGTTTGGCCTAAACAGCCGCCGCCTTTATGGGAAGAGGTTTATTTCGGTTCACCTGGCAATAAAGAAAAATATGATGAAATGATGTCTTGCATCCATACGGATTATAGAGAGTTTTCAAGAACCCCTCAATCCATAGTTTTTAAGCGTATGGATTTGAGATAAAGCACAGTTTTTTTGTCAAAAAAAATAAAATTATTTGACAGGAAAGTTGTGAATCAGTATACTTAACGCTAGATGAAGCAAGTGGTTAGAATAAAGAGAAAACAATAAACCGTTGAGCGCTGTCAGGCGACCGACGGTTTTTTTGTCTTTTTTCAACCGCTTGTCGAAGGGGGCTTAAAAACAGGAGGATCAGTAATGGTTAAGGGCAAAGTGAAGTGGTTTAATAATAAGAAGGGATATGGATTTATTGTTCCGGAAAACGGAAATGAGGTCTTTGTTCATTATTCCTCGATCGGAGGGGATGGTTTTAAGACCTTAAATGAAGGGGACAATGTCGAATTCGAAATTGTCAAAGGAGACAAAGGGGAGCAGGCCAAAAACGTTGTGAAAATATAGAAAAGAACGTGTCATTCTTCATGACACTGCAAAGTTTTTAAGAACCTGTCTTTTTCAAGACAGGTTCTTTGTTTTAAGGAATGCGCTTTGGGAATCTAGCTTTTAATCTGGGTTCCCAAAGCGCAAAGTCGAATGTCTCCAGAACGCTATAACAAGTTAATTGGCAGGACTCAGGAAGGAAAACAGGTATTATTTTAGAGTTCCGTTTGCTTCCTTGACTTAAGGAAATTTTATCGGTAATCTATAACATCATGCCCTATTTTCAAGACCACTACATTGAATTCTCCTTGATGATCCAGAACAACGACCCTGATACCTGTTTGGCGATTCTTAGCAATATTTTGGTACAAGCTGGCCTTTCACGAGATTCGCTTGTTATTGTTCGTGAAAAACACACAAGTCGAATCTGCGCTTATTTTCAAGAAAAAAAACAAGTCTTAGGTTTAAAAAAGGATATTCAGAGGCTTCGTCTCAAAGGTATTTCGGTGTTCTGCCGTGATTTAAACCGTAAAGATTGGCGCGATAAATGGAAAAAAGATTTTCATTCATTTCCTCTGAC
Organism: uncultured Planctomycetales bacterium; assembly: GCA_964487145.1. Taxonomy (GTDB): domain Bacteria; phylum Omnitrophota; class Gorgyraeia; order Zapsychrales; family CAZAPN01; genus CAZAPN01. The sequence goes on from CAZAPN010000177.1 coordinate 3,237, forward strand.
GAAAACCCTTGATGTCGTTCCATCTTGGGAAAAAAGGAATTATCTCAAAACCAGACGAATCCCGATTTATATCAAAGCGATTAATGCCTTTGGGACAGGGCTTCATGAAACGACTCATTTTATGTCTCAGCTCATTGAAGATTCAAAGGGGTGTTTTGAATCTTTTTTGGATATCGGGACAGGCA
>CAZAPN010000178.1:0-3312 GCA_964487145.1 uncultured Planctomycetales bacterium
ATCACCTGGTTTCTGTCAGCGGAAAACATCGGCTGATGGCCTCTGGCTAAATCAATAATGCTTAAACGCCGATGTCCCAAGGACACTTTATCGTCATGGAAAAATCCCCCCTCATCGGGACCGCGGTGATGAAGGATATCTGCCATCAGTCTTAAAGTCGACTGAGGGTCTTTGATAGAAATTCCGCCGAATATTCCGCACATAATTTATTTAGATCTTTGCTGTTGGCTCTTAGTTCTTAGCTCTTAATTCTTAAATCTGCTTTTCTATTCATCTCCATGCGCGACAAACTGGAAGACTTGTCTTCCAGCAAGAAATAATCGGCAAAACTCACGCCAGCTTCTAATGCGGGTCAGCCGTTGAACAATATATTCCGGCCGAAGATAAAAGCGTTTATATCCTTCGCGAACATAACCTTGAAGTTTTTCCTGTCCTAAATCAGTAAACGTCTTTGAAAATGAGGCGTTGGTGTGGATGGAACGGGCGTCGATTGCGGTCCCGTCGCCAAAGCTGGGATCCGAAGCCAAAACCTGCCGATAAATTTCGGTTCCCGGATAAGGCGTCATAATCCCATAGGTTATCGTCGAAGGCTTGATCTTCGCTATAAAATCAAATGTCCCCTTAACGGTTTGTTCAGTTTCACCGGGCATTCCCATCATCATATGGGCATGCGTATCGACATGATATTTTCTTGCCCAGCGGAAAACATTTTCAATCTGTTCGATTTTAACGTCCTTTTTCACGTTGTTCAAAATTTCCTGGTTCCCCGACTCAACACCAATCCGGATCAGCCTACAACCTGCTTCTTTCATGATTCTTAACATGTCTTCGGTCGCGGTGGAGGCTTTCACGCTGCAAATCCAGGACATTGTGATTTTTAAATCAATCATTTTCTGGCAGATGTCTGAAACCCGCTGTCGGTCAAGGGTGAATAATTCATCCCGAAAAAATATTTCTTTAAAACCCAAATCTTTTAAATAAAGGATTTCTTCGATGACGTTCTGGGCACTGCGGACACGGTATTTAGGGCCATAATACGATGGGGCCGTGCAGAACGTGCAGCGACTCGGACATCCCCGGCTCGAAAGCGCGGTTGTCCATTCCTGATAACGGACAATCGGATTATAATAAACAATTCCTTTAGGAAGAAACGCGCGGTCCGGAATAGGAAGATCGTCTAAATTCTCAATGTAAGGATAATCGGGATTGATGATCATTTGTCCATCTTGGCGGAATCCGATCCCTTTCACTTGCTTCCAGTGATCTTTTCCTTCGCTCAAGGCCTGAATGACATCACGGATAACAAACTCAGATTCTTTGCGGACGATAATATCAACGGATTCTTTTTTCAAAGCCTCTTGGGGTAAAAATGTGGCATGCGAACCAAAAACGATCGTGATTAATCGAGGATTTTTCTTTTTCAAAAGGCCCAGAAGCTCGACATCTTCGTTATAGCTCATGGTGGCGGAAATCAAGAAAACCACATCATAATCGACGATGCGATTCTCAAGTTCTTGCCAAGAAATCTCCTCGGCCTGGGCGTCGAGGACATCGACAGAATAACCGCATTTCTTTAAAACTGTCGCAACATAAATAAGCGGAAGCGGAGGGAATTGAACGCCGGCGATGCGGCGACCCTTGCACCAGCATCCCCACAATAAATCACGGGCCACATTTTTGCTGAAATGACTCGACGGATTTAAGCCTAATATTTTCATAATATTATTGAGCTTTGTACAACTAATATTAAATAATTTCAGAAAACAAAGCGAAAAATTGACTTACTTCATTAACATTGATTGAGAAAAAGTCAATAAATCAATTCGGTGGGTCGTTCGGATTTTTTACCGCAAGAATCATAACATGGGGGATAGACAAGGTCAACGGTTTCGATGGGGAAAGCTTAAGAAGAAATAAAAAATTCCCTGGGTCACTTCATCGACGGAACACAAACTTCCGGACTCCAGCTTAACAGCCCGCACTTTGGGGCTTAGCCCTGACCAAATCAAAAGGCCTCCTACGATTTTGAGAAATCACAGGAGGCCCATTGATCCATGAAGGGTTATCTTTTTTTTCGTTGCTTATTCTTTTTTGCTCTCCATATGGCCTCCATCATCAGATACCTCCTTTCGATTTTCATAAAAAATTCTCTGTTTTGAATTCTTATAAATCGTAATGACCAGAGGCTTCGGGCTGATATAAAACTTTTATAATTTTGATCCTTCGGATGCCGGCCGGGACCTCCCACTCAATTTCATCGCCGGCTCGATAACCCAAAAGGGCCATACCGATAGGCGCAAATATGGAGATCCTATTTTTTGTATCGGCAACATGACCTGAATAACCCAGCTCATAAACTTCTTCTTCGCCTGTATCCAAATCTTTTATGCTCACGATAGAATTCATTGTAATGATGTCCCGGGGGATCTGTTCAGGGGCCACAACGTGGGCCCGAGCTAATTCTTGTTTAAGTTTCACAAGGTGTTTCTTGTCCTCTCGATGAGTGAAAAGAGCCTGCTCAAGAATAATCTCCAGTTTTTCTTTGTCTTTTTGTGTCACAAATATTTCACCTGTGGGGATGATCACCGCCGTTGACGGATTTTCCCTGGGCAATTTGTTAATATTTTTTCGAATCATGTTGTACCTTAATCTGATTTTACTGTCCGGTTAATAAATTTTCTCGTTCTTTTCGATTGAAATTTTCTTGCACATTTAATCGTTTTTCACGCCTTTGTTTTCATGCTTCTGCCCCGGCATCCCAAAAGTCCTGATCAAGCCTTAACCAACGACCTGACGAATATCCAATGAAAAAATGATCCCTTCTCCCGGATCTTTTAATTTACCGTGTTGTGTCAACAATTTGACAAGCTTCTCCCTGTTAACATCGAGCGTGACAAGCATCAAAATTTCCCTCAATGGACCAATCCGCAGACCAAGCGCACGCTTCCCCTCTTCTGTACACAGGCCCTTCGCCGGCAACATGGTCGCACCAAAAATACCAGCATCTTTCATGACCGGCATGATGGCCTTGATTTTGCCTCTGGGAAGGATCGCCACAATCAGCTTAAACATTCCTGATTTTTTATTTTTCATCATGTCCTCTTTAACTTCATGTTTTCACAATCCAGTTGAATTCATTCACTGTTTTTCTTGTCGACTGGGAGAACTTTCGCTTAAACTCTTAATAATTCTTTGAGCCTACACTTGACATAATCCATATCAAAAGGTTGGGTCATCCACTCCTGGACCCCTAACTCTATCAGTTTTTCCTTGCCGTGAATGTCCTTGAGCGTCGAAACAACCACAACCGGG
>CAZAPN010000179.1:0-3298 GCA_964487145.1 uncultured Planctomycetales bacterium
CAAGCTTTGTGGCAGTCCTTATCGGGTTTGATCCCGAAGTTTGTCAGCTGGGTCATCAGCTTTTTGACGATTTGCATCATTTGGGTTAATCACCACCGCCTTTTTGAGATATTTAAGGGGATTAATATTGTGCTTTTCTGGCTGAACGTCAATTTGCTTTTGTGGGTCTGTTTTATTCCGTTTCCAACGGCATTGGCTGGCGATTATCCCCGCAATCCGGCCGCGGTTGCTTTTTATGGCTTTATTATGGCTCTGGCGACCATGGCTTTTATTCTGATTAGAATTTATGGTCTGAAGAACAAGCATATGCTTCATGAATCCATCTCTTTGGAGTCTTACAAAAAGGCGCTTGTTTTAGCATTTATTTTTGGCCCTATTTGCTATTTGGCTGCCGCTGCCTTAGCTTGGATCCATCCATATTTGTCCTTTACTACGTATTTTTTGATCACGCTTTATTTCTTGTTTTCTTTTGCCCTTTATCGGGAGAAATAGTCTTCCTGAATTTTTTTATAAAATTTAATTTTCATCCCATTCTGTTTTAAACTATTTGATTCCAATCACATCTAGCCGTTTTCGCTGTTTTTTTTCCTATGATGCTCTTTTGAGGGAACTTTTTTTCTATTCCTTTTGTCTAAAGAAGTGAAAGCCAACATCACTTCAAAAAAGGAGGAAAACATGTTAGATAAGCGAACAATAAACAGGGTTGTTATTATTTTGATGTTGGGGATTTTTGGGCTCTCGATATCAACAACCGCTTATGCTTGGGGCGACAGAGACCGCTCACCAGCTTCTCACCATTCAGATCGATATGATCGAGATCATCATTCGAGTTATCCCTATGGGAAGATAGAATTTGGATTGCCTCACGGTTCGATTACGATTGTCCTAGGTTCAGGACAATATTATTATGGGAAGGGCCGGTTTTACAAGAAATCTCATAAAGGATATGTGATTGTTCCCGCCCCACGCCATGAAATTGTTTACCGGATTCCCACGGGGTGCCGTCGGATCGTCCGAGGTAACGATGTTTACTACACGTATGACGGTATTTACTATAAAAAACTCCCTCGCGGTTTTGAAATTGTTGATACACCGGATTTTGTTGTTGTTGAATCGAACAGGACCATCGTCAATCCTTCGATTGAAAGGATGAATGATGTGGTCACGGTCAATGTCCCTAACTCTCGGGGAGGCTACACGGAGGTGATTTTGAGAAAATCAGGCAATGGCTATGTCGGGCCTCAAGGGGAATTTTATTCAGAATTTCCAAGCATTGAACAATTGAGGATCATGTATGCCAATAAATCTTAAGAGTTTAGATGTTGTTCTTGGGGGCTTCTTCCCTAGGGAAGAAGCCCCCCAGGGAGACAGATTTTTAGGCTGGTCTAATAAAAAGAAATCTGTCATAATGAACCCGAATATTTTTTTCAGGGAGAATTTAGGAGCAACTCAGAATCTCTATGCAACATATATCGTCAGATATCATCGAAAAAGCATCGCAAGGGGACCTTGGCTCTTTTGAAATGATCTATAAAGCAGCTTCACCGTTTGTCTATAACGTTGCTTATCGCGTTGTGAATAGCCGGGAAGAAGCTGAAGATGTGACCCAGGATGTTTTTTTGACCATTCATCGCAATCTTAAGAATTTTCGTTTTGAGTCGTCTTTGAAAACTTGGATTTACCGCATCGCCGTCAACTGCGCGATTAATCAGGCCAAGAAAACAGCGAAAATCAAGGACAAGAGCGTGGAATATGATGAAAATATTGTTGAGGCCAAAGCTGTGACAGCGGAGAAAATAGAAATGAGCCAGGAATATCAGTCTGAGGTGGTGGATTCCTTATTGAAGGTCCTCAATCCGGACCAGAAAGCATGCGTGGTTTTACGTAATATTGAAGGTTTAAGTTATGAGGAAATCGCTGAGACGTTGAAAATTAATATTAATACGGTCCGTTCGAGATTAAAAAGGGCACGCGAGACCCTGTTGGCCTTTCACAAAGAGGTGACGAAAAATGAAATGTAAACAAGTTCAAGAATGGATCCTCACGGATTATCTGGATGGAGAAATGTCTCTTCAGGATAAAAATGTTCTCGAGTCACATTTAAAGACCTGTGCCACATGCCGCGAGTTTGCGTCGGCTGTGAAAAAGATCTCGATGGAGCCATTTCAGGACCTTCGTAAAGAAAATCCCCCAGATGTTGTTTGGTCGCGGATCAAAGAATCTATTTTGTTCCCCCACGAAGAGCAGGAGCCTTTTTGGAAAAAGTTCCTGGAGGGAAGGCGGGAATCTTGGGTTTTTAAGCCGCAGCCAGCTTTTGCTATGGGCTTAGTTGTTGTTCTTTTTATTGGGGTTATCCTTGGATCAACAAGTTTTTATCAACAGGCAAAGAATAAAAAGGTGCAGGAACAGGTTGAATATTTGGCGTATTTGATGCAAGGTGAGGAGTCTCAGTTAACGGAGAATAAAGAAAATTTTGGAACTTATATTGAGGAGTATTTTTTGTAAAGCTGCAGAAGTAAAAGGATGGTTTAAAATCTATTTTACCCCGCCTCAAAGCGGCGGGGTTAATTCGCGCATTGGCTTACGCTTCTTACCGTTATGTAAGTCAAGCGCTCATTAAAAGGAGGTGCGTGATGAATCAAAAAACAAAAAGAGTGGTGTTTGTCGCGGTTGTTTTTTCCTTGATGTCTTCCCCGCTTGTTTTTGCCGCTTCCCCTGAGAGGGGATGGGGCGGAAAAAGGGACATCATGGGCAAGATGGGGAATCGGCATGAGAAGCTCTTTGAAGAGTTGAATCTGTCCGAGGAACAAAAGAAGAAGCTGGACGAGAATAAAAATAAGTATCGGGACCAGCATAAAGCATTGATGGATCAGTTAAAAGAAAAAAGGGCTTTGTTACAAAAGGAGTTGCAGAATGAGAGCCTGGACAAGCCTAAGATTCTTCAGATTCAAAATGATTTGAAGACCCTGGAGAATCAAATGTCGGATCAACGTTTGCAGGGTGTTTTGGATGTGAGGGAAATTCTGACAGCTGATCAATATAAAAAGTTTCAAAGCCGCATGGAAGAAAAAATGGGAGAGATGAAAGACCGTTGGGAAAAAAGACGCGTAGGAAACCGTCGGGGTCCTGAGGGAGGGGAGAATCCTTCTTCTGAGCCACCCGCATCACCAAAAGATGCTGGCGAGAAGTAATTTTTAAAGAAGTTGTGAGGTTGTGTTGGGGCCCAATTACCTTTTAAAGGGAATTGGGCCCCCAACATTTTTGCCTCTTTCAATAAATTTTCGGTTAAAAAGGCCTC
>CAZAPN010000180.1:0-3258 GCA_964487145.1 uncultured Planctomycetales bacterium
AAAGCGTTAATCAATTTATCAATAAAGTCTTGGATTCGATTAACAATCCGGCCAATGGTTCCCTTTGGTGGATCTTTCAGGGCGTTTGCGATAAACACAGCGCGGTCTTCCCTGCCGCCGATATCCTCTTTGTTCTTTGTTTTGAACTTTCCCTCACGTTCCAGCCGCTTGATATGGCCTTTCAGCGCGGCAATATCAAGGCCGTTAATTACTCCAAGATCCTCAAGCCAATGTACGTCTTCGTGAAAGAGGGTGCTTTTGTCCGCTTGACCTTTAACAAGGGTAATAGTATCATTATGATACTTTCCGGCGATAACCTCACCGTTTTTCAGGGCGTTCTGGCCATAGCCGATATTAAGGGAAATCCTGTTCGCATCAATGTGGTCAACCGACCGGATGATTAAATCCTTCCCACCCCGTGTTTTGATAGCAAAACCGCCGTCTTTTAATTCGATGACTTCCTGCCCCTTGAAAACGTCCTGAACGTCTTCCAAGGTGGGCATGGTTACGGTTTCGTTGCCCTTGACAGCAAAATTCCCCTTGACAATATCGGTTTCATGGAGTATCTTATTTTTAACACCGCGAATGGCAGTTTCCTCCTTGGGCAATTGTAGCCCTCTGGATTGAAACCATTTGCGGCTTTTTTGTCTGTTTTGATATCTGAGCAATCCATCGTGTATCCAATTAATAAAGTGTCTATCAGATTCGCGTGGATGAACACTAATAATTTCATTAACTTCATGGTGTGCCATTGTCTTTGATAGACGGACCGCCGCAACGATTGTCTTTCCACCTTGCACAAGTTCGGTCATAACAACAAGACTATCCGCCTGTGTTGCGGAATCGAACACCATGATGGGATTGGCAATTTGCTCCGGTAGTTGTTTGAGTGTTTCCGGAGAAATCCCATGTTTCCGGTCAAGAATTTTCTCGGTTGTGTTGTAGGTCATAACAACGGGCAGATTTTCAACCCCCAGCATTTGCAGCACTTGGGGCGTGTTGGATACCTCTAACACATTTCCCGGCATGATCTTACCCGAAACGAAATCATCAACCTGTGAAGAAAATGCAGATTGTTGAACCGAATACATTTCCACGCCCTTGTCGGTTTCGCGGGTTTGCAGTATCCCGATAAACTTATCAAAGGCATCATTGATTGCTTCACGCTCTTTTCCTTCTGGATATGGTCGCGCTACAAAGCCGTCAATCATTGGCAGTAATATTCCGCCGTGGGCATGGTAAACAAGGAAATCGCTCTGATCGCCTTTTTCAGAAATCTTATCTTCGACATAAGCAGCAAAAGCCCTTGCCGCCATTTCATGCGGTTCGCTCCAATAGTCACCCGTCCGCGCCTGATCCATCTTTTTGGCTTCAATAGCGTAATCGGTTGTTCTTTTCCTTGTTAATTCCGTTTTATTTTTGGCGTCCTCAAACATTTTCATCCGGGCGGAATAAAGATTCATTGCCGATCTTACTTGATCAAGGCTCCCCGTGTGATCCGAATTAAAACCCTGTCTATTGCGGACGGTTTTTAAAATGGCATTAATGTTTTCAAGGGTGTCGTTGGTATCTCTGCCGCCCCATCTGGTCTTTGATCCCGGTATGGCCTTGAATGATGTTTTTAAATCTCCACCTTCAATAAGAATGTTTGCTAAACGGTCAAATTCTGCAAGTTGTTCTGCGGTGGCTGGTTTTCCGTATTTCGCCCATTTTTTATTATACTTAGCCCAATCACTGTGATCTTCTTCAAGACTACGGCGCACACCATTTAACTCGTTTGTTAAATTCTCCCGGCCTTTGACAAGAAAGCGATCTGCCACTTTTGTATCTTCGACATATTTTTCGGCCTTCTTATACATCGACTCCATTAATGTTTTTAAGGCAGCCTGTATTTCGGGACGAATCTTTGATTTATAACTCTCTCCGTGGCTGATAAAATCGTATTTATCCCTACTTGTTTTATAGACTAAATCGCCTCTCTCGTTTGTAACTTTTTCCGAAGATGACTTTGTGTCCTGTCTGGCCAGGTAATGATCAAACGCATGAAACCACTCGTGCGCGAGGCTTCCCGCGCCTTTCATTTTCGTAAGATTAATAACTCCATAATCAGGTTCGTAATGTGCCTTTGCCCCGGTAAGCCCCTGCCCTCTTGCCCCGAAAGCGATTGCCAAATCACCATTGAGCATTAAGGCTTTTGGCGAAATATTTAACGCATCGGCAAGGTCGAGAAGACCATCATAGGCATGGTTTAAGACCTGCTGTCGTTCTTCCTGATTATTCCAGTTGCCAAATTCAATACCCCGTGGCGCGAATGTTTCCATGAACATTTCCGGTGTGGCATCGATGGTTCGCCTTTCCGTTCCTGTCCGCTTTGCTATTTCGGGAATGGGTAATATTTCTTCGCCAAAGGTTGTTTTAATATTTAGGATTTCCTCGGCGTGTTCGGCCATATATTTCATGCCGTCTTCGCGGGAAGAAAATTCCTGATTGACTACTTTAAAAAGTTTTCTGTCCCCGACTTTTTTATAGATTGCCCATTGGCCCTTGTTGTCACGGCTTTCATAAACCCTGTGGGATTGAGCAACCGCAAAGAGGGGAATTGCCTTTTCTGCTTCTTCTTGCGTGGAAAACACTTGCCCGGAACTTCTGGTGATCATTCCTGCTTTAGCGGCTTTAGCATTGGCAATCGTCCATCCTGAACCATCGACTTTTTTAAGGGCGATAAACTGTTTCTTCCATGCAGGAGCATTGCTTTCTTCTTTGGCGATACTACCACCTTTGGTATGACCGCGTTCGGCCGTGTCTTTTCTGGCTCCGCCTATCTTTTCTCCAAAGTCTTGAAGGTTCGTTTCTTCTTTCGCTTCAAGATCGGCAAGGGCTTTTTGCGCCCATACATTGTTTTTGTATTTTTCCAATACCTCTATCGGGACATTCTTTCCTTCGGCCAGTGCGTCTTTAACGTGTTGATGATGCGCGGCAAGTGCCACGGCTTTTTCATCGGTTGATTTATTCGCTACGTATTCCTCCGGGGTCATCTGCCAAGATTCTTTTTGGGCTTTTTTGGGTTCGGGTTTGATAAGCACCGGGTACACTTCCGCTTTATTTTGTTCATTTTTCTCCCCAAACAAATCCTCGTTCTTCGGCGTTACCTGTTCGCGGAGTTTCGGGCTTATCTCTGTTTCGGGATTGGTAAGGTCCCATGTTTCGGCGGCAGACGCGCCGGGGATTTCGGCCTGATCTTTTTCGACGTTGACCGGT
>CAZAPN010000181.1:0-3206 GCA_964487145.1 uncultured Planctomycetales bacterium
CAAAGAAAAAGCGATGTTAAAAATAGAACTTTATCCGCAGATATTGTTGGTGTTGCTTTGGCAAACAGAGACGTGGACAGGGCTTACGGCACAAATGACAAATTTTTCAACAGGATATATGGTGGCACCCCGAACGAAGTTGGTGAAGGCGATGTAATGAAAGTCCTTTCGGCTAAGGACGACCAACTCTTTAATGTGGCAAGAAATCTGAGCGGTTTGCAGGATTTTCTTGCTGTTGAATCTGCCATAAACCCGGCCCTGCAAAAAGACGCTTCTAAGGCAACGCCCCCCCAGGTTCGTCCGGCCCAAATATCCAAGATCATGGATTTTTATGGTATCCGTTCAGGAGAGGGGCCTGTTTCTTTTGCCCGATCTACGCGCAGTTTGTCCCCGCAGATTTATAATAACCGCATCCAAGCTGTAAAGGCCGTAGAAAATTTTGAAAACTGGAATTATGAGTCTGTTAAAAATTTGCCAACATATGAAGGAAAGGCTGCTATGCCTGGTGATGTTTTAGTGGCAACAAAGGCAAAAACCCGTGAGGAGGCATTGGTTGCCGGAAGATTTGAGACCTATGAGCAGAAGACGGCGGATGAATTGAAAAAGTATGGTCTTGAAATTCGGGGGGACCAAGTTGTTTATAGTGACGACAAACAACCATCGGAAGGCCTTAAGGACAAGTTTTTTGTAGAAGAAGGCATTGCCTATGAGAAAAAAGAAAAATATTATCGGGTTGATCCTTCATCCCTGAGCGATGATATGCAGGACAAGGTTTATAGCAAGATATTAGATCAACACGGGATCCTGACAGAGGCCTATAAAAAGGCAGAAGCAACACCCGATGGTAAAATAACCTTTGCGGGGATGAATGAAGTCGAACAGCATTTCCTGTCAAAATCTTCAGAGGAGGCGCATTTCATTATGAAGATTTCCCAGCCTGAATTGGCCATGACCCAAGAACAAAGAGAATTTGCTATGGCTAAAATGGGTTTTACGAAAATGGATATTTTAAGCATGAGACAAGGCTTGGATCCGGATAAGTACACGGCAGGTATCGGAAGCTTTGTTCATCAAACTTTGGTGAAAGATGTGAACCTCGCAAAACTTGTCAAAGATGATGGAAAATATGTTGAAGCCGGCCAGGAAGCCATTGTCCAGACTTTTAAAACAGATGCTGCCGGTAGGGCCATGGCTAGTCATAGTGTTATGTTGGGATCAAGCACGGGGTTGTTTGGGGGTAACGAGCAGACCCCGGCAGGACAACCGAATAAACTTGATCGTTTCACCAGCTCAAGTCCTTCACAAAGCACTTCCTCGGCGAGTGAAAACCAGGATAACTTAAGTGCGCGGTTTAAGGCTATCGCAAAATTGCCAAATCCCGAACAAAGAAATCTTGAAAGCGCGGCTCTTATTCAGGAGCTTGCGGTATTACTTTATCAGGATAAGTATCAAAATCCGAAAAAGTATAAAGGAAGAGAACTTAAGGAGATTGATGCGACGGATGACTCAACCGGTAATAAAATAAAAGCGCACGAAAATTTATATTCGATGCTTGGCATTGATGAACAAGCGAGTGAGGTACAGATTGCCCAGTCTTTAGTCAATCATTTAGGAGGCAAACTCAACGATGAAGACGGCCAACAGCTCATAGCCTTGGCCCAAGAAGTGGATCAAGATAAGAGCATGTCTAAAAAAAGGGAGGAAAGGAGAGATCTCTTTACTTCTATCGGAAAGACAGAAAGATCAAAAATGGATATTTACGTTCTTCCACCGTCTCAAGGCACTTTGAATAAGGATGGAAACCTTGATACGACAGATGTGACTAACATTATGGGTGTGAAGATTCATGGCTTTGCCCGTTACGTAGAGAATCCAGGGCGCAATATTGATAACAAAATGATTTATGCCAGGCCTTTCGATACCGGCTTGCAATCGGGTTCAGGAGATGCCGCCTCAGGCCGCACCATTGCTTATTATCAATTGCCGCAATATTTAACTTCTCCGCGCGAAACGATTTTAGCGTTAAAAAACAATACGCATCAAATTGAATATAGTTTTACTTCGTATGATCCCAATTATGGGTATGCTGGCGCGTCAGCCTCAGCCCTGATTGGTTCAGGTTCTGAGCTTTTTTCTGAAACAAGAAATGAAACAAGAGATAGCGACGGGAATCTTGTCGTCCCGACCATGAAACGCGGTGGTGGTTTTAATCCGCTCAATTCTCCTATTTATGGCACAGACGGAAAACTTTGGTATATGGGCCAGCTCGAGTACGACAGCAAGATTTCGATTGCCCCCGAAAAAACCATGAGAGGGTTTGTGACGCAAAAGGCTGTTCGCGAAGGCATTCATGGCAAAGAGGCTAAAGCCAAAGTTTTGGCCACCTCTAAAAGCTTTGAAGATGAAGTCGGATTTAATTATGAAGATGAGAAGACAAAACAAATAAAAAATGTTGGGTTGGGGATTCTTCGCCAGCATGATAAATGGGGTATGGCCTTGGACGGTGATGAGGTCTTCATGTGGAAAGACGGAAAATGGAATGTTAGTGAAAATGTTTTGAAGAAGGAAGCCGAGGCCAGAGCACCGGAGGCAGACATTAAGAAATGGGTGTTCGGATTAGGTCAAGCAGGCATTGGGATGACCGAAGAGGCGGCACAACTAATCGCAGAAAATATCAATCGTTCTAATTACGAAAAGAATTCTCCTTTCGCCAGCGCTTTTCTTTCGCGTGAAACGGCCATTCACGAAGATGTTTTTGATCCTGCCAATAAAGAAAAATGGGATACCTTTAGAGAGCTAAATCGCACAGATTTTAATCCGGATTTATTAAACCAAATAATGGGTGTGGCAGAAAACAAAGGTCTTCGTTTTGAAGATGGGACCGTTAAGGCCCATGCTTATTTTGATAGGATTGTTTTGGATCCCCAAGGCCAGGATACTTCTCTTATTATGCTGGAGCCGTCTGTTCAAGTTGCTGCCCAAAACAAAGAATTGATTAATCCTTTCATGATGAGAATCGGCAAAGATGTTCTGCAGAATCCTGAAAATCGAGTCCATCCTGGTTTTCGTTACAATGTGAGTGACGGGACCCTTTCATTTGCGGGGGATGTCGAATCCGGCAAGAGAATTTTTTGGTTTGATTTTGCAAAGAGTCTTCAGGGGCAAAAGCAAACTACTGTGAACAATAACGGAGAATGGCTTAATAA
>CAZAPN010000182.1:0-3166 GCA_964487145.1 uncultured Planctomycetales bacterium
TATTCCGCCCGTCGAAGTTCCAGCCTGAAAAGTTTTTGAAGAAGACGGTAGTGATGAAGAATATCCGTGAGTTGCTTTTCGTGTTCCGTTTTCGCTAGCGTCATGGCTACCTTTTGAGCCAACATTTGCATTTCTTCCTGAAACCGACTTCCCTCCAACTCACTTAAAAGAATAAGACGTTGCAGGTGAAGACGAAAAACAGGATAAGTCTCAAAGGAATAGTCCTTCGGCAGAGCATCCAAAAGTTTCTCAAATGTAAAACGGGTTTTGTAGAGAGGCAGAGCCTGTGCCGTCTTTCGGTTTAAAAGCCGGGTGATTTTGTCAAGAAAAGTAGCGGGTATTTTCCGAGCCGCAAGATCCGCCAAAAAGGATTCCTGTTCTTTGACAACCTTATCCCCATCAATCTGGGCGTCGATCCTTTGAAGACGGAAGTACCGAACCAAAACCGGCCAATCTTTTTGTTCCCGGACGTCCTCCAAATCAATTTGGAGATGGTTGAGCGCGTTTCGTTTCAACAAAGCGAGCCGGGTCGGAAGCGGCAGACGATCTTCTTCGTAAGCCACCTCAGTTTCCAAAAACTCCCTCAGAGACTTATTCAGTCTTGTACTGGCGGATTTTTGCCAGCGAAGATAAAACGCATCCAGAAAATTTTCGGCTTTCTTTCGACCTTGATACACCTCTTTATAATTGCCAAGGTTTTCGGTATAGGCCGCAAGATTTTCAATCCCCCATCCCCAAAGCTTTTTATCAGGGGTCTCCATCAGCATCGCTTCGGCACCGGTCAATTCACCCGCCTTAAGCAGACGGTCGGTCACCATCGCATTCAATTTTTTGTCATCTTGAAAAAAACTGAAAAGTTCCGGTTCAAGTCGTTCACTCGCGCCTTCCAAAAGGATGAGATCGAGACCGTAATTTTGGGTGAGATAACGGAGGATACGTTTGATATTCTTTTGGGCGGCATAATGCGCATGGGCTTCTTCGATATGGATAAAAAGAGGTGCTCCTTCGGAACCTTTAATAACGTCCGTCACTTTGCCAAATTCCGCGGGAATTGTAAACGCATTCCCTGAAAAGAAAACAGCGGTATTCTCAACGCCTCCGGTGTGCGCACCCCAGGCGGGAGTCAGGGTGTTCGTCGCAAAAAAAATAACGGCGATCACACCTGATAAAAGTCTTTTTAAACTCTTGAAATGGCTCATAGGATCAATATCAATCTTCTGGGATTTTAAAGGCCTACTTAGGAAAGGTAGCACATCTTTTCATAATTTCAAGGCTTGAGGATGAACCGTTTTTGGGTTGTAACTCGGAGTTAGCAGACCTTCAGAAGGCTAGAAAAATGTTGCTCAAAAAAGGGATACGATGTAGCGATACAGTCCGTACTCTCGACCACGATTTCTTCCCTAGACCGGAGACTGGCCACCGCTAGACTCATCGCAGTGCGGTGATCCCCAAAGCTCTCAACGACCCCACCTTTGAGCTCCGAAACCCCCTTCACAAGACATCCATCCGGCAGTTCTTCAATCGAAGCCCCAACCCTTTTCAAGTTATGAACCATCGAACGAATCCGGTCCGTCTCCTTGACACGAAGTTCCTCCGCTCCCGAGATCAGACTTTCACCTTCCGCCAGTGACATCGCAACCATCAAGACGGGCAACTCATCGACTAGGGCCGGTATCTCTTCCCGGGTGATTCCTGTCCCTCGAAGTCGTCCACCTTTCACTCTAATCTCTCCCATCGGCTCAGGGATTTCCTGGGTCATCGTAATCTCAATTTCCGCCCCCATCCGTTTAAGCACCTGCAAAATACCGGTCCTCGTTGGATTCAACCCGACATCTTTTACGAGAACATTTGAACCTTCCGTCATCGCAGCGCCGGCGATAAAAAAAGCGGCTGACGAGATATCACCGGGGATTTTTGCCTGAAATGGGTTTAACCGATCTGACTTTTCAATAACAAGAAGAGGGCCGTCCTGTCTAAATCTCGCGCCCGAGGCCCGGAGAAACCGCTCCGTGTGATCGCGCGATATGACCGTCTCAAGAATTTTTGTTTCTCCCTCAGCAAACATTCCGGCAAACAAAAGTGCGGACTTGACCTGCGCACTCGAAAGTTTGTTATTAAAATCGATCCCCTTAAGTTTTCCACCGCGAATTGTTAGCGGCGCAAAATTCGCGTTTTCTTTGCCCTTGATTTGCGCCCCCATTTTTTTTAGCGGATCCGTCACGCGTCGCATCGGGCGGGACGATAACGAGGGATCCCCGGTCAACACTGCCTCGAAACGTTGTCCCGCTAAAACTCCCAGAAGGAGTCTCATCGCAGTTCCTGAATTTCCAAGATAAAGTTCTTTCGAAGGCGCCTTCAGCCCTCCCAATCCGACCCCTCGGATGGACACTGTAGTACTCCCGGGCTTTTTTTCAATCTCGACACCCATCATCCGGAGAACATCCAGAAGGCAAAGACAGTCCTCACTTTCCAGAAAATTTTCGTACACACTCAAGCCTTCCGAAAGGGCTCCAAAAAGTAACGCGCGATGAGAAATGGATTTGTCTCCGGGAGGAACGAGGGCGCCTGAAAATTGTCCTGGGCCTTTAAATGTGAGGGATGTCATCGCAACACCGACCTATCGGCGCGCCCAAATTCGAACACGTGCGATTTCTTCGAGGATTTTGTCTTCTTTTTTCAAAATCTCGGTTTGCTGTTTTTCAAGAGTTTCAATTTGTTTTTTAATTTCACGAAATTCTCGCATAAACTGTTCCGTCCAGGGCTCTTCAGCGGCCTGTAAGCAACCTGCTCCCATCCAAAGGCCTAACATAAACAGGAAACAAAATCGGATGGACTTCATATCACGTGTACCCTTTTATCTTGACCGGCGGTGAATTTGGATTCGGAGCATGTCAAGCTCCTTAATAATTTTGTCCTGCTGGGTGAGAATTTCCTGACGCTGATTTTCGACTTGAATAAGACGCTGTTTAATTTGTTCAAATTCCCTTAAAAACTGTATCGTCCAAGGTTCTTCCTGCGCTACTGCTACTTGACATATCGTTCCCCAAATAAGTCCGGTCAGTAAGCAAAGGCGGTTAACTCCTGGAAACTTCATCACCTTCCATCACCTGCATTTGCTGATCTTCGGTGACGATCGTCGCGGCCGCAAACTTATCGTACAACTTTT
>CAZAPN010000183.1:0-3147 GCA_964487145.1 uncultured Planctomycetales bacterium
ATCCATCGGCTTTTCTTCGCGTTTTGAGCCCAGCATCTTTCTTTCCGACGATCAAAACTCGACGGCCATGAATCTGTTTGATATTCACTAAATCCCGGAATGTCAATCCAGCTTGATTTTTTAAAAATGTCTTTTGACGAACGGTGGGATGGACTTCATCTGCATTCAAAGCAAAATCAACTGAACCACAACTCACAAAGGCGAGGATTTCTTCAGAAAAAAAGGATGGGAAAGAAACGAGATGACGGGGAAGACTCTGAGCGGACCGAGGACGCGATATCATGGATCAACTTCATTCGAGGACAAAGCATCCTCGTGGCCATTCATTAATTCTAAAGGATGAGCATTGGACGGCAAGGTTTGTACTTTTTTAAGTTTCTTCTCTATATTACGGGACTTACTGGCCGCATCTTCAATGGTGTCTGTCGCTTGCCTTAATTTTTCTTTTGTTTTGTCTAAGATATCGCCGAATTTACCGAACTCTGTTTTCACAACACCCAATAAATTCCAGACCTCGCTAGCCCGTTTTTCAATCGCCAACGTTCTAAAACCCATCTGCAAACTATTTAACAAAGCAGCCAAGGTCGTTGGACCTGTCAGGAGGATCCGATAATCCCTTTGAAGGAGATCGCACAAACCTGGTCGACGCAACACCTCTGCGTAAAGCCCCTCAACCGGTAAGAACAAAATCCCAAAGTCCGTCGTATAGGGTGGGTCCAAATATTTATCACGAATATCTTTGGCTTCGGATTTAATCCGATTTTCCAAAGCCTTGGAAATCTCCTCCACCAAAACAGGATTCGCCTGGTCCTGGGCATCCAACAACCGCTCATAATCTTCACGGGGAAATTTCGCGTCAATCGGAAGCCAAACGGGATGATCGGTTTTCCCGGGAAGTTTAATCGCAAACTCAACCAACTCTTTGCTCCCGCGACGGGTCATGACATTTTTCTCATATTGTTCCGCAGTCAAAATCTGTTCCAAAAGATTTCCTAATTGAATTTCGCCCCATGTTCCGCGCGCTTTGACATTGGTCAAGACCCGTTTCAAATCTCCGACGCCGGTCGCGAGCGTCTGCATCTCTCCTAATCCTTTATGCACCAATTCAAGACGGTCACTGACCAACTTAAAAGATTCCCCAAGACGTTTTTCTAAAGTCGAATGCAGCTTTTCATCGACGGTCGCACGCATCTGTTCGAGTTTCTTACTGTTTTCCTCCTGGAGAGACACTAACCGCTTTTCGATGGTCTCGCGCATCGATTCCAATCGTTGCTCATTCAGTTTGGTTAAATCGACAAGCTGTTTAGAAAAAATATCGAGTTGATTTTTCTGGGAAACACCTGTTTCGTTGACACGCAAGAGAAGCGAATCGGTGAGGGATTTGACAAGCCGGTTAACCTCTTCACGCATTTGCCGGGCATTCGTGGTCGTTTCTTCGCGGTTCCGTGAAATCTCATCTTTCACGGTGCGTTCGATGCGTTCCCCATTTTCCTTTAATTGAGAAAACTGTATTTCGGTTTCTGCTGACACTTTTTGCTTTTTAAGGACTTGAAGAATCAACAATAACATCACAATATTTAAAATCACACTCAAAACAACAAATATAATCATGATCAACTCACCTTTATCTTATTTAAGTCTTTGAGACATCAACCATCACAGTCTCATCGGGTTTCACTTGTTTTAACGCCTGCCAATCGCCTTCGATCTTCCCGATCACATTCACCGTGCTCGCTGGACGGATTTCCCCTCGTTTGCTCACCGGCGTGGGGCCAAAAAAAACACAAAAACAACTTCCTTCAGGCCAAAACGCTACATCTCCGATTTCAACCGTTTCCTGAGCATACCCTTCTTCGACAGATGCTTTCACCGGAATCTGGAAATAAATTTCATCTCCCCAGGTGCTGGTAAAAGATTTAATGGGCAAGGCATCCCAAACCTTACCGGCCGTGGATGAACCGTTCAAGGTCGCGAAGAATTCACGAATACCCATTTTAATAACAATGGTTTTCATCTTAAAGAGTTGACAAGTTGGCGAGTTAACGAGTTGACGTCATCATAAACTCACCAACTCGATAACTTGCAAATTTATGTAACTGGGACACATCTTACCTAAAAAATCTCGTTTAGTAAAGTTATTCTGCTCGTGCTTTGAGTTGAGCCCCTTTTTCCCCGACGCCTTTCGGCGTCGGGGTTAATTCCGGCATTGACTTAGGTCACTTCGTTCCCTAAGTCAAGCCGTCATTAAACCCCTCGATGGATTGCCCTTTCACCAAATTTATCCTTAATCAAATCAACCGCCTGGTAAACTTTTTCTTTCTTGTCATTTGTCTGCTCAAAAAGGCTGTCCCGGACATAAGGATCTTCGAAATGGGACATGCGAACCCCTAATAATCGAATGGGTTTCGGACTTTTGAAAAATTCGCCAAAAAGTTCTTTGGATTTCTGGAAAATGATATCGGAATAATTTGTTCTTTCAGGAAAAGTGAAAGCCCTGGTAAAAGTTTGAAATCCTGAGAAACGGATTTTAAGCGTTAGGGTCTTTCCTTTCAAATGATCTTTGCGCAAACGGCGAGAAACCTGCTCGCTCAAAGAAAGAAGGGTCGCGTAAATCTTATCTTTGTCAGTCGTATCCTGCTCAAATGTATGCTCGTGGCTTATCGATTTTGTTTCATGTTCGATGGATATCCGACGGTCATCAATGCCCTTTGCCAATTCATGAAGCTGACGACCATGTTCTCCGAATTGACGAAAAAGGGATTCGCAAGAATAGTGGGCCAAGTCACCAATTGTTTTAATCCCCAAATCAAAAAAGGCTTCTTTCGTTTTCGGCCCGACACCCCAAAGTTTATCAATGGAAAGCGGCCACAAAAAATTAAGCAAGTTGTCCTCTTTGACTTCAAGCAAACCGTCGGGTTTACAAAAATCCGAAGCAATCTTGGCGGCCATTTTAATCGGTGCGATGCCGATGGACGCGGTCAAATGCGTTTCACTCTTAATGCGTTCCTTGATCTTTTGACAGGTGCTCAAGGGCGTCTTAAAAAAGTGAAAACTCCCAGTCAAATCGAGGAATGCTTCATCAATGCTGATGGGTTCAATATCAGGCGTGAAGTCATAAAGAATCTGAAAAATATGTTTGGACACCTC
>CAZAPN010000184.1:0-3106 GCA_964487145.1 uncultured Planctomycetales bacterium
AGTGACCATAAGATGCAATAAAAGATTCATCGCATGATGGCCCAAAGGATTCATTTGGAAAAGCAAATATCCCATAAAAAAAGACAAGGCCGTCATCGGCCGGTAAGACACACAGCCAGAAGAAACATATTTTTCCGCAGAAGCCTCTGAATATAAATTTGAAAATCTGACAATAAAATCTTCATGAAATAACTTGGGGAGATTTTGAACGCGGCTATAAAATCCTTCCGCGGCGAAAATAACATGGTCATCGCCGATGAAACCGTTGAACAAAGTATTCGCGTAGGCGAGAAAACTAAGGATTAAGATGAGGAAAAGGTATTTCTTGTTAAGGCCGGATTGTGTCATGAGTTTAGCGGTTAGCGTTTAGCGGATAGCGCATAGAAAAAGATTGATTGAAGCTTATTGAAATTAATAGAAATTCATGGAAATTCATTGTGACAGTTACAACAAATTTCCACTCATTTCTATGAGTTTCTACAGATTTCAATCTGTCTTAATTTTACTAACCGCTGTCCGCTATCCGCTGAAATATAAGCCGATGAGAGGCATCGAACCCCCGACCCGCGCTTTACGAAAGCGCTGCTCTACCAACTGAGCTACATCGGCAAAAATTCTCATTAATATGAATAGCTGTATTTTAACCGAAGAAAAACGGATTGACAAATCATTTGGCAGGAATTAGAAAGCTTAGAAAATCCTTAACTTACGGATGGCGAAGCCAGAAGTAAGTTATGGATTTTCTTACTCCGCTCCGCCAACGGCGGAGCGGGGTAAATTCGCGCTCTAAGTTACGCTCCCTTTCGGTCGCGTTTAGAAAGCCTTGCATTTATGGAACCGCAGGTGACATAAATGCTAGGATTTCTTATCCCCGCTCCGCCAACGGCGGAGCGGGGTAAATTCGCACACTAAGTTACGCTCCCTTTCGGTCGCGTAACTTAGGCGCTCATTTATGCCGAGACCCAGAATCGAACTGGGCACGCCGGCCTTTTCAGGGCCGCGCTCTACCAACTGAGCTATCTCGGCGAAATTGTCAAACGAGCTTCCATTTTAACAAACTTTTTTTGATTGTCAATCCTTGAATTCAATGGAAACCCTAAAAAATTTTTTATAAAAACAGGGCAAAAAATTATTTATCAACCTGATTCGTGACCTTCAAATAAATTTCTTGGGCTAAACCTATACGAGGGAACCCGGACCTACGGGCTTTCACCTTAATCCGGATCGTTGACGGCGTCAGCTGGGTCAAATTGATCGTGACCCGGGCCCCTTGGATAATCGCGATAATCTGGCCCATTTCCGAATTTTGCGATTCAATCCGTCCCATAATCGAAACAACTTCGATCGCTGTATCCCAAACCTGTGAAAAATCCCGGTCAATCTCTCCTTGAATCGTGTCCCGGCTAATCGCATAACCGCCCGCAGCCGCGGCTCCGCCAAAGACCAAATAAAAACAACCGCTGGAGAAGAAAGTCACAGCGAGAAGTAATAGGCCCAAGACACCATGATGATACAATTTACGCGCTTTCAAGGATTGATCCCTCCGACTATCTCTTAAAGGAAGCGTGGATTAGGATCCCTTGGTCGGAGCTTTCCCGTGATTTGCTTTTTTCGAACGCCAATTCAATTTTCCTCTTCTCATTCTTTTACCCATTGAAAATCCTCCCTTTGATTGATCATCTTAACTAAAACGTAAAGCCACATTTACGCTATATCCAATTTAACTTATCTACAATTATAATTAACCGAGCAAGTTTTTCAATAACTTTATAGGGTCTTAAACGCGCCAATTCTTGACGCTGATGGGATCCGGTCACGACCGCTACGGTTTTAACGTTAGCGTTTTTTCCAGTTTCAACGTCAACTGTCATATCACCAACAAATAAAGCTTGTGATGGTTTTAAGGAAAACTTTGTGAGAATCTTCCTTAAAATTTCCGGATGCGGCTTGCCCTGCTTCAATTTATCCGCGCAAAGGACATAATCAAAAAAAGAGTCAATCTGAATCGATTTAATCGCGATTTTGGAAAACTTTGTTGGCCGGTTGCTCGCAACGGCCATCTTTAAACCGCGCACCTTTAAAGACCTTAAGACTTTTTTAGCGCCAGGCAAAAGTTTAACTCCGGTTTTTAATGCCTGCGCATGATGACGCCGATAAATTCTCAATGCCCTATCTAATTTCTTGTCGGGAACGAAAGGTTTTAAAAGATTCCGGTCCCCCCATCCAACGGCACGGCAAATTACCTTCGGACTTTGGGAAGGCGCTGCGACTTTTCTCATGGTGAAATTAAAACTGTGAACAATCGCCTCGTAAGCATCCATCAGGGTCCCATCTAAATCAAAGATCACGAGCTGAATTTTTGGAGAACCGATACCTTGCCGAGTCATCAATCTAATCTTTCACTAAATACAACATGAAAAGGCCCACCAGAGCCAAGACAATGCCCACAACCCCCCGGAAAATCCGAACAACATCTTCCCACCAAAGAAGGACCAACGTAATCCCGACCAAAAGGACCATCGCTCCTATAAAAAATAAAATAATATTTTTTGATAAATTTTTCTTTTTTTCCATAAACGACCTCCTTGGTTCCACAAGGAAAAGTTAGACAATCGCCTCGACAGAAGACTCCCCTTCAGGACGGCTTTTCCAGCGGCGATGCATCCATCCCCACTCGGCGGGATATCGACGAATATAGTCTTCAATGATCCGCGTAATACGCGAGGTATTGATCAAAATGGTTTCTTTATCATCTTGGCCATGTTCCAAATAAAGCGGCGGATTGACAATGATCTTATGGCGGTCATCGTTCTGACGAATGGTAAAAATCGGTAATATGGGGGCTTGTGTTCTCATGGCAAAAACAACAGGACCTGTGGCCGTCGCCGCTTTTTGGCCAAAAAAATCAACAAAGACTCCTGCCCCATTACCGAAATTCTGGTCCAGAGGGATAAATAAAACCCCATTGTTGCGCAGGGCCTTTAAGGACTCATCGACGCACTGTTTACGCGGTTGGGCATAGACGGTGTTTAATCCCAAGCCCTTCCTTAAATTCTGAAAATACTCTTCAACCTTTTTGTCTCTCGTGGGCCGGATAATGGCATGG
>CAZAPN010000185.1:0-3078 GCA_964487145.1 uncultured Planctomycetales bacterium
CATCAAAGAGAAGAATAATCCCGGAAATTTTATGATCGATTAATCTCTTGGGGCCGATTCATTCGGCCCTTGTTTGTGTTCCTATGACAAAGATTCCCTGCAAAACAAAAACTGTTATTTTTGATATGGATGGTGTTATTACGAATACCATGCCGGACCATTTCCGTATTTGGAAAAGGATTTTTGCGGAACAGGGTGTTCATGTTTCCCATTTAGATGTCTATAGTCGAGAAGGCCAGAAGGGGATCACCAGCATTAAAGAAATATTTGCTGTCCATGGGAAGCCTTTTCAGTTGAACCTGGCCAAAAAGATTTTAGCGAAAAAAGAGCGGATTTTTAAAAAGAATGTTCGCCAGCGTTTCATCCCCGGATCAAGGTTTTTCTTAAGGTTCCTTCACCGTAATGGTTTCAAATTGGCTCTTGTGACCGGGACGTCACGGCATGAACTCCTGAGAATTTTACCCGAACACATTCAGAATCTTTTTGATGTGATTGTGACCGGATCTGATGTGAAAAGGGGGAAACCGAATCCTGAGCCATATCGCAAGGCTTTAAAAAAACTTAGAATTTCGCCTCATGATGCCGTTGTCATTGAGAATGCTCCTTTAGGGATTGCATCGGCCAAACAAGCTGGATTACGATGTATGGCGATTGAAACATCTCTCCCTGTCAAATATCTGCAAGAAGCGGATTATCAATTCGCTTCCATCAGAGAATTATCCACAAAAGTCAGATTCATTCTTCCCTAAGAATCATTTTCTCTTCTTTACCAACTGGGGTTTTTGATTATAATAAGGAAAAGTTTAGGATTTTGAGAATATGCAAAAACCAAATATCCTTTTAGTTTATAAACGCAGTTCCTACAGTTATTATTTGCTCAAACGAAATAAGGCCGGACAGCATTTTCGTGAAGGGCTTCCGCAAAGTTCACGGGTTTATTTCAAGCAAATGCACGACGCTCATGCCCAAACTCTAAATGAGGTGCGGCAAACTTTACGATTCTTGGGGTTAAGATTTCGTGAAGCGATTCGCGGACGGAAAATCAGTTATAACCCGTTTAATTTGATCATTACGGTCGGTGGCGATGGAACGTTTCTGGAGGCTGCGAAAAACATCAAAGATAAAGTTATTTTAGGTGTTAATTCAGACCCTTCTCGCAGTATCGGGAATTTTTGCGGGGCCGGGCGACTTAACTTTAAAAATGTTTTAAAACGATATTTGTTGGGTCAAACTAAGCCAATTAAGCTTCATCGCCTTTCGGTCAAGATTCAAGGACAAAAGACAAGATATCATGTTTTAAACGATGTGCTTCTGTGTGATGCGAACCCTGCGGCGATGAGCCGATATGAGTTAACGATTTCTGGAAAGACAGAAATCCACCGGGGCTCAGGCATTTGGATTTCTCCGGCAGCCGGTTCAAGTGGAGCCATTCATTCCGCTGGAGGAAAGAAGCTGTCTCTATTAAGTTCACTTGTTCAATATCAACCTCGTGAATTGCACCGAAGATTTCCTGACGAGTATAAGCTGAAGGGGGGAGTCTTATCAATTAAGAAACCCCTTGTTTTAAAGTCTTTGATGCATTATGGGGCGGTTTATCTGGACGGGGCCCATCAAAAAATCCCTGTACATTTTGGCGATCGAATTCACATCTCAAATTCATCTTTTCCTCTGCGTGTTATTTATCGTTAAATGCAAAAATTTTTAAAATTTTCCACTGATTTGATTTCCTGGTATCAGAAGAATGCCAGAGATTTACCGTGGCGTCATACCCACGATCCGTATAAGATTTGGATCTCTGAAATTATGCTCCAGCAGACAACAGTGGCGGCCGTGATCCCGTATTATTTGCGTTGGATTAAAACTTTTCCAAATATTCGGGATGTTGCCAAGGCCCCTTTAAGAAAGATTCTTCGCCAATGGCAGGGGTTGGGCTATTATCAGCGCGCCAAAAATATTCATCAAAGCGCGCAATTGATTGTTGAAAAATATCAAGCGCAAATTCCGCGAGATCCTGATCTTTTGGGGACATTGCCTGGTTTTGGTCCGTATACGATCGGCGCTGTGTTAAGTATCGCCTATGGGATCCCGCTTCCGATTATTGATGCTAATATCCGGCGTGTGGTCATGAGGATTTTAGGTGAGAGAGGGAAAGCGGATCTATCACGTGATCCAAAGATCAATAAGTTTCTTATCAAAGTTTTTCCCAAAAACGAGGCTAATCGTTTTAATCAGGCATTTATGGAGTTAGGTGCCCTCATTTGTCGGTCCCGTGATCCCCAATGTCTCAAGTGCCCTGTACGAAAATATTGTGCAGCTTACCACAAAGGGATTCAGGAGATTATTCCGGAACCTAAAAGCACAAAAATCCAAAAACTTAAAGTGGTGGTTGGCGTGATTGAAAACCACGGGAAATATTTTATTCAACAACGGCCATCGAAGGGGTTATTAGCAGATCTGTGGGAGTTTCCGGGCGGTAAAATCGAAAAAGGGGAAACGGCTTTGCAGGCTCTTAAACGCGAATTAAAGGAAGAGATTGAATGTGATGTCGAATCGGCAGCCCATTTGATGGATGTCCGGCATTATTATACTCAATATGCTGTGGATTTGAGTGTGTGGAAATGTATTTTGAACAATACCCCACAGAAGAATTCCCAACGTCGATGGGTGAATTTACGAGAATTGAATCAATACCCGATGCCTTCGGGCAGTGCGCGTATTGTTGACCGGCTCATAAAGAAAGGTTGATACGGTGTCCCAAAAATGAGAATTTTATTAACGAATGATGATGGAATTCAAGCTCCGGGCATTTTTGCGCTCTATCAAGAACTTAAAAAGATTGGCAAAGTCATTGTTGTTGCTCCTGACTCAGAACGAAGTTCGGTGGGGCACGGGATCACCTTGGACCATCCGCTTTGGGTGAAACGGATGACTCTGAAAGATAAATTCTCAGGGTGGGGTGTTTCGGGAACGCCGGCGGATTGCGTGAAAGTGGCCGTGGGGGTTTTGTTGAAACAAAAACCGGATTTGATTATCTCCGGGATTAATTTGGGGCCCAATGACGGTTGCAGTGTTTTTTAT
>CAZAPN010000186.1:0-3055 GCA_964487145.1 uncultured Planctomycetales bacterium
CAAACTTTCCACCCCTGTCGGATGATTATTTTGAGAAGCAACATGCGGAAGCCGGATGCGAAACACAACCCCCCCCTGGGGCAAATTCGATGCGGAGATATCCCCTCCGTGTTCGGAGATCAAATCTTTACAAAGAGCTAATCCAATGCCCGCCCCTTTGGTCTTCGTTGAAAAAAACGGTTCAAAAAGTTGTTTCTGGTCTTCTTCGGTCAACCCAGGCCCATTATCTTCAAATTCAATGAGGATCCGATCTTTCTCCTCATTCATTTTGGAAACAACATGAAGCTTGCGGTCTGCCCCCTTGGGAAGTGTCGATAAGGCCTGCAAAGCATTGACGATAATGTTCATAAAGACCTGCTGCAAATGCACCGCATCCGCATAAATATGCGGCAAATCCGGGGATAATTCTAAAACCCAGTTAACCCGTCGGATACGCAGCTCGTCCGTCAAAAGATTCGCGGAGCGTTGAATCGCCGCATTAATATCAATCTCTTCTTTCTTGATTTCCCGATGACGGATGAGCTCCATCAAATCTTCGACCATTTCTCTTAAATAAACGGACTGTTCTTCCATGAGCGAAATCGCTTTGTAAAATCGGTCCGTTGGACTCATCTCTTTTTTCATGAATTTGACAAATCCGTGGATCGCCGTGATCGGTTGACTGATTTGATGAAGGATCCCCGCACTTAAACTCGCCAAGACAGAAATTTTCCCAGTCTCAAACATTTTGAGTTGGGCGGCCTTCAATTCATTCACGACTTTCGAGATTTCCTCGGCCTCTTGCTTGACCTTTAAATCTAATTCCACAGCTAACTGTTGGTCTTTCAAATCTTCATAATGAATCACACCATAAAAAAGGATAAAAATGGAAAGCATCAGAGGCAAATAACCGACAGGATAAAGACTCACCCCGTAATTAGACAAAACATCCCCGTAGGTGAATAGGGCCAAGACAAAGGCCGGAATAATAAAATTCAACAAGGCCTGCTCAATTTTATCATTCAGCTGCCGATAAAATCTTATGAGGCTGACTAAGCTCAAAGCAAAACAAAAAGAGACATAAACCCAAAAAAGAAAACTTAATCGTCCCACATCAGCGCTCAAGCCCCACCAGTAATAACGCAACGATTCAAAAAAATGAGGATGAAACAATAGCAACATTAAGCCAATCCCCACCAGATAAATTGCGATAACCAAACGCTGGAGACGCCCATATAATCCGGCAATCGCTGTGGAGACATGAAAGGTTGTTGCCGCCAATAAAATCAGGCCGACAAATTGAATCTGCATCCAAAAGACCGCGACTGACTTAACGCCTGAAATCAATAAAAAGGCACTGGCCGCAAGCCAAAGCGCCGCACTTAAAAAGAAGTAGGACAATGTATGATAGAGGTGTGACCTTTTTTCCAATTTAATAATGACAAGCCCAAAAACAAGGACCTGAAGACAAATAATTAATGGCGGGAGAAAATATGCATTTAAAAAATAATTATGGGGATGGAAGATGGCCATGGGTCAACAATCTTTTTTCTTATTATAACCACATCCGCCCCATTGAGGGATGATTTTTAAGGATTTTTTTGAGGATTATTAAAACGAAAATCGGCCTGTTTTCCGACTTGAATCCCGGTCGAATCAACAGTCCCTGAAGGGACTTCTAAGACATAGCGTGATTTTTCCTGAGGGCCAAAACTCGGACACGGATCTTGCCGGCAAGGGTTGACATTTCTTTCAATGAAAATGACTCTTTGGTCTGAATCCATCCAAATCATGTCCAAGGGGATCTGGGTATTTTTCATCCAAAAGAAATGAAAGTCTGATTTTAAAAAAATGAAGAGCATACCTTCCCGAGACCCCAAAAATTTTCGAAACTGGAGTCCTCTCATATGCTCTTCTGGCGTCTGGGCTAATTCAACCTGAAAACATCGGGAATCAAAACAAACTTGGGGATAAACATCATGAGGAACCGTTGATTTAGGAAAGGCAACACAACCAACGATCGACAGGAACAAAAAACATTCAAAAATGAGGTGAAAACGTTTTATCACTGATCTTCCCCTGTCAAATTGAGATAGTCTCTAAACTCCAAGCTTCCCTTCACCACTTGATTGGCCGCCGCGATACGCTGGGAAAGATAAGGATGTGTCCTCCAATAACTTAACGGCCGGGGCGGCTCTTTGGTTTCCAATTCCTGGAGCTTTTTTAAAGCGTCCACGGCCGCTTCCCGACGGTAACCGGCCTTTTCAAGATATTTGATCGCCAAACGATCTGCTTCAAACTCATCTTCCCTGGAATAGGCCAAAAAAATCGAAGCAAAAGCTAAATTCATGCCCTGGGCGAACTGTCCGCTGCCTGTCTGCAACGACAAAATCTGCAAAAGGTTAAACCCATACAACGTCTGGATTTTTTTAACGCTGTGCTTCGCCGTAATGTGACCAACCTCATGAGCGATGACCGCAGCAACCTGATCATCATCTGTGATCTTTTCTAACAATCCGCGATAGACATAAACATACCCCCCGGGGAGACTGACCGCATTGATTTTATCTTCATCGATTATTTTGATGGCATAAACCAGTTCTTGACGGTCGCAAACATTCGTGATTTTTCGCAACATATCATTGACTCGTTCATTCTGGTCCATGTCCTCCATGAACTTAAATTCATGTTCGAACTGACGCGCGATGTTGTCTCCCAGCTTGACTTCTTTTTCGGTCGAATAAAACAAGGTCTCTTCGCGCTTGGTCGCCAGATTATACTCGGTCGCACATCCTATGACGTTAAACAAAAAAAATAAACTTAACGTCACAACTCCCATCTTCTTCAGCATCTGCGCCAGCTTCGCAACCGGCAGTCCAACCACATTAAAATAGCACCCTTCAATCCGACGGATAAATTGACTTCCGTGCCCTTCGATATCAAACCCGCCCGCCTTATCCAACGGTGACATCTTTTGATAATAACGGTCTATTTCTTTCTTTGATAAAGGCTGCATCAACACTTTTGTTTTTTCATAGTCCACGATTTTCCTTTTTTGCGTGACATCGATGACCGC
>CAZAPN010000187.1:0-3039 GCA_964487145.1 uncultured Planctomycetales bacterium
TAAATCAGCCAAGAAGCGGAATTATCTTATCGGGTTGCTGGTTATACAATTTACACAAAGACTCATACAACTCGGGGACGTTCTCTTTAAGGGTCAACGGCTCCTCAAAAAACACTTCGGAAACCACGGCAAAAAACTCTTGGTCGTTGCTGTATGCATACGGCCTGAAAAGAGCCTTTTCTTTGCAGAAGTCGAGGTTTTTCAAAGCGCATTCTTTAAACAGGACATAATTATCAAAAAAGCCTTCCCGCTCATTCCCCACAAAAAGTTCCATCATTACCGCGTGCGCAAATTCATGGATGGCCAAATTCAGCCCGTCGGTGGAAACATTATCCCCTTCGTTCAAATACTTGGCCGACATCCGGATCACCCCTTCCTCCACACTGGTGTCGCCCTTATGCCAATGATGGGTCATCTCGGAATAATAGACATCGGGATGAATCTCAAGGATGACAAACGCCTCATACTTATACCGTTTGAAACCCAGCGTCAGTCGGTTGGCTTGAGTCAACAGAACCGCCTTCATGGCGGAGTCGATCTCAATTTGATGATCCACGCTTACAAACTCGAAGGATTTGATGAGTTTATGCAAGCGGTAATTGAAAAAGGAGCGGAAATCGTCAGGCAAATGGAGATAAAAAGGGAACCGATGAGCCAACAGCAGCTGAATCTCCTCAGAAATGGGGTTTGCTTTTAAAAATGAAGATAGTTTGGGATGTCGGGCCATAAATCGCCACACATCGGGCTGAAAAGACTCCTCGAGTTTGCTCTTGATATACCATCTACCCCTGAAATAGAGGATGAAAACCAAGATCAGGCAGAGGAATATCATCGCTAAAAAAGTTATGGATTAGGGTTTTTTATCGTAATCGATTTGCTGAGCCAAGGCTCCTTTTTCGTCGTAGATTTTCCAAACCCCAACTTTTTTCCCTTTGCTGAATTGGCCGGAATAGAATAGTTGTCCCGATTCGTACCAAACTTTTTTGGGACCATCGTCCACCCCTTTTACATAATAACCTTCGCTCCACTTATTTCCGTTTTCGAACCAGGCAGTCCATAACCCGTCACGGAGGGAATCTTGGTATGAGCCTTCAATTTTCTTGTTTTTATTGGGCCAGTACAACACCTCTTTCACCAGTTCTTTCTTGGCGCCTTCGCCTTTAAAAAACCGTTCCAACTGGGGTGTTCCGTCCGGATATCGTTGTTCAACAACTTTTGATATTTGTGGTTTACAAGCTGTTAAGGAGACCAGAACAACAAAAGCCAATGACATAATAAGTGATTTCATAGTTATTATCAAAATTTCAATTTAACACTCCGTTGCGAATATCTTATTTTCCTTTATTTTCTTTGTAGGCATTATTTAAGCCTTCGGTAATATCTTTGGTTACGTCCATTTTAGGATTGGTTACGATAATTGGACCTCCTTTAGTATACCCTAAAATGTAATCAGCGCCATACTTTTCATTGTATTTTGTCGCATAATTAATGATATCTTCCGTGATTCTCTTGTTGATATCAGCCTCTTTGGCCACCAATTGCTGCGTAAATTCTTCATTCATTTTCATGATATCCTCCCGTTCTTTCATCAATTGGGCTTCCGCATTTTGAGCTTGTATCGGAGTTATGACATTGTTTTTCAAATTGGTCTGATAGTTTCTTACTTTCTGTTCAAAAGCCGCTTGTTTAGCATTAAACGTGCCCTCCAAGCTCTCTTTTTCTTTTTTCATCTCTTCCCGAAGTTGATTGACCAACTCGTAGTTCTGAAAAACCGAATCCGTGTTAAAAAAAGCGACTTTTAAGGTTCCGTTACCCATGGAAGCAGTGGCACCTCCTTTAGACGGATTGTAAAAATGCAGAAAATAGAGTACGCCAACGGCGATGATCAAAATGATATTTAGGGTTGTAGAGGGTCGGATGGGACAACATTTAGGGTTGGATTCTTTCTCCGAGACAGGGGTGACCGGATCATTTTCCAAATCATGGTTTATCTCAGCAATCGGTGTTTCTTCCATTTGATTTGAAAGTTCATTGTTCTCTAATTCCATTTTATTATCGTTTTTTCAATTTCGTAACATATTTTCACTAAAAAAGAGGGCTTTAATTCGCAATTTCCGACATGAATTTAATCCTTACCAACCGGATTTCTTCCTCCGTAAACTCATCTTCTCCCAAATCTTTAAGAGCCTCCTCGATGGAATCGGTGTCCGCTTCCCTAAAATAGTCAAAGATTTCTTCCACATGATACGGATCGATATACTCTTCGATGTAGTAATTGATATCGATCTTCGTTCCGGAGGAGATGATGCTTTCAAGTTCCAGCACCAGCTCGTCAAAACTTAAATTTTTGGCCACAGCCAGCTCTTCAAGGGCGATTTTCCGGTCGATGTTCTGGATGATATAGACTTTGAGCGCCGATTTGTTCACGACCGATTTCACGATTAAATCCTGAGGCCGTTCAATTTCGTTCTCAACGACATATTTTTTGATCAGCTGGATAAATGGAGTGCCATACTTGGATGCTTTTCCTTGGCCCACCCCCACGATCTGCGTGATTTCGTCCAACGTGGTCGGATATTGGATACACATGTCTTCGAGCGATGTATCCTGAAAAATCACGAATGGAGGCAACTTTTCCTTTTTCGAGATATCCTTCCGCAAGTCCTTGAGCAACGAGAAAAGGGTTTTGTCAACGGCTCCGCCTTTTTGACCCCCACCCATGTCGTCCAATGGCAAATCGTCCTCGTCGGCTTCTTCCACTTGCTCCTTGGTAAGCATTACGGTGAATGGACGTTTCAGGAAACGTTCCCCTTTGGGTGTGATTTTTAGAATGCCATAGTTCTCAATTTCCTTAACGATCAGCTCTTCGATGAGGGATTGACGAATGACTTGGTTCCAGAAGCGTTCATCCTGCTCGGCGCCTTCCCCGAACTGCTTTATTTCATTGTGCTTGAATTGCTTGATCGTAGGATTGGACTTGCCGATGATCACATTGATGATATGCTTGTCCTTATATTGTTGTTTTAATGTTTTTATTAA
>CAZAPN010000188.1:0-3018 GCA_964487145.1 uncultured Planctomycetales bacterium
AGTGAAACGACATAAGCTCATGACCGAATTGACTCCGCATCTGCCTAAAGCAGATGCGGAGTAAGAATTAATGAGCACATAAGTTACGCGACCGTAAGGGAGCGTAACTTAAAAGGCGAATTAACCCCGAGTCGCAAAACGACGAGGGGTATTACATTCCCTCGCCCCTCGAAATTTCAATTATTGGGCTCGGGATAAGAAAGCCTAGAATTTATGTCACCTGCGGCTTCATAAATTCAAGGCTTTCTAAAATTAGCACTCTTCAAGGAGGAATGCTAAGGCCGTATTATAGCAAAATAATATTGGCTGTCAACCGCGGAGTTTAAACTCTAAAATCCTCAAATGCTTTAATCCTTAATCCCTTTTAAAAATCAATTCTTGGTTTTTTCCGTCTACATCGACCTTGATTATCTCGCCTTCCTTCACCTCTCCTTTTAAAACTTTTAAAGCAATCGGGTCTTGGACTTCGCGTTGGATAACCCGCTTTAACGGTCGGGCCCCATAAAGCGGGTCGTACCCTTTGCGACTTAAAAACTCTTTGGCCTTGGTAGAAATCTTTAGAAGAATATTTCTCTCGGCCAATCGGTCTTTAAGATATCCTGTCTGGATATCAACGATCTGACTAATCGCCTCTTGCCCTAAACGATTAAAAATAATGACCTCATCAATGCGATTTAAAAATTCAGGACGAAAATGAAGCTTCAAAGCTTCCTGAATCTTCTTTTCAATGTCTTTTTTATCCTCGCTCTCCAGTGTCATTTCGGTCCCGATGTTGGACGTCATAATCACAATCGTATTTTTAAAATTAATGATGCGTCCTTGCCCGTCAGTCAAACGCCCGTCATCCAAAATCTGCAGCAGAACATTAAACACATCACTATGGGCTTTTTCAATCTCATCAAAAAGAACAACCGCATAAGGCCGACGCCGAACAGCCTCTGTCAACTGACCACCCTCATCATATCCCACATAACCCGGCGGAGCGCCGATTAATCGTGAAACACTGTGCTTTTCCATGTATTCACTCATGTCAATGCGAATAATCGCATTATCATCATCGAACAAAAACCAAGCCAGGGATTTGGCCAATTCTGTTTTTCCAACACCCGTCGGGCCGATAAAAATAAAAGAACCAATCGGCCGATGAGGATCGCTTAAACCGGTCCGTGAACGGCGAATCGCGGAAGACACCAAATCAATCGCTTCGTTTTGACCAACGACCCGCGTCTTTAAACTTTGTTCCATTTGAATCAGTTTTTCGGTTTCGCCTTCCATTAATTTCGAAAGAGGGATCTTGGTCCATTTCGATACGATCTCGGCGATATCTTGATCGTCAACCTCCTCTTTCAGCATGGAGCCTTTTTGTTGCAAGCGAGATAATTCTTTTTGCTGAGCTTCGAGGTCTTTTTTGAGATTCATCAACGTACCGTACCGAATCTCAGCGACTTTATCCAGATTGCCTTCTTTTTCCGCTTTAGACTCTTCGAGCTTTTTAGACTCCATATCGGCTTTAATTTTACGGATCTTCCCAATAACCTCTTTCTCCCCTTGCCAATGCAGGCGCAATTTTTTGTTTTCGTCTTTCAGTACTTCAAGTTCTTCCTCAAGTTTTTTCAATCGGTCTTTAGAAGCATCATCCTTTTCTTTTTTTAAGGCTTGCCGTTCGATTTCAAGCTGTCGAATCCGCCGCTCATTGACATCCAATTCTTGAGGCATACTGTCAATTTCAATGCGTAACCGTGAAGCGGCTTCATCAATCAAATCAATGGCCTTATCAGGAAGAAACCGTTCAGTAATATAACGCTGCGATAGCGTCGCGGCAGCAATAATCGCCGAATCCTGGATTCTGACACCGTGATGAATTTCATAACGTTCTTTCAGGCCCCGCAAGATAGCGATCGTATCATCAACGGACGGCTCACTGACGATCACGGGCTGAAAACGGCGTTCTAATGCCGCATCTTTTTCAATATGTTTACGGTATTCATCTAAAGTGGTAGCGCCAACACACCGCAACTGTCCACGGGCGAGTGCCGGTTTTAACATATTCGAAGCATCCATCGCTCCTTCGGCTTTTCCGGCACCGACAATTGTATGAAGCTCATCGATAAAAAGAATAATTTGGCCGTCTTGGGCTTCGATTTCTTTTAAGAGTGCTTTCAAACGATCCTCAAATTCACCGCGATATTTGGTGCCGGCAATTAAACTGCCCATATCAAGGGCAATGACCTTTTTTTCTTTCAACCCTTCCGGACAATCTCCAGAAGCGATTCTCTGCGCCAACCCCTCGACAATGGCCGTCTTACCAACACCGGGTTCTCCGATCAAAACCGGATTGTTTTTCGTCCGACGGGAAAGGACCTGGATGACCCGGCGAATTTCTTCGTCACGGCCGATCACAGGATCCAACTTTCCTTTTTGGGCTAAATCGGTTAAATCGCGTGTATATTTTTCTAATGTCTGATATTTTTCTTCGGCATTCATGTCTGTCACTCTCTGATTTCCGCGGATATCTTTTAAAATATTCAACAAAAAATCTTCATTAATCCCATTTTTCTTAAACTCTTGATTAAGCAACCCTTCTTGTTGATATAAAGCCAGAAATAAATGTTCTTGAGACGTAAATTCATCCTTCATGGATGAAGAAATCTTTTGCGCTTCGCTTAAAACTTTGCTCAGACGATTCGAGACATAGGCCTGAGATCCTTCGACTTTGGGAAAAGAATTTAATTCTCCTTCTATTTTCTTAAGAAGTGAGTCTTGAGAGATATTCATTCGACTTAAAATAGAAGAAATCAATCCTTCCGGGTCTTTGAGTAAAGCCATGAAAAGATGCTCGGGCTCGATTTGCTGATGGCCCAATTCTTGCGCTAAGTTCAAAGCATTTTGAATCGATTCTTGGGCTTTCAAAGTAAATTTATCTAAACGTAACATGTCTTTCGCCTGCTTTCATTTTGAATCCAAGTGGGGTTTTGTGGGCGCCCCCCCGTAAAATGCGGGGCGCCCCCAAAAAACATT
>CAZAPN010000189.1:0-3006 GCA_964487145.1 uncultured Planctomycetales bacterium
CTGAAGCATCAACGCCTGCCTCGCCTGTTCTTCCTGCTCGATCACCTGACGGATTAACCCGTTGAGATTTTGAATGATGTCCAATTCGCTATGGCCCAGAGAGACTTGGTTCGAAATCTGGAAAAAATTACCGCTGGCCTGTGTCCCTTCCCCATAAAACCCTCGACTTGTAAAACTCAGTTTTGAAATTGCCGCGAGAACTTTATTAATCTGCTTGGTCATGACTAAGGCCGGCAAGTGCAACATGACGGAGGCGCGGATCGCGGTTCCCGTGTTCGTGGGACACGCCGTCAGATATCCCCATCCCGGGAGAAACGCAAACTTCAACCCCTGGGACAACTTATCATCAATCATATTGATAATATCCCAAGTCTCAAAAAGATTGAGTCCCGACTGCATCACCTGCACACGCAGGTGATCTTCTTCATTGATCATGACAGACAAAATCTCTTCTTTCGAGACAATCAAGGCCCGGCCTTCCCCTTGGGTGGCATGCTCATGGCTCATCAAGTGCCGTTCAATCAGAAACTGCCGATCCAGCGGATCCAATTCGTTAATTTTGAAAAAAGAAAAATTCTTAAAATAATCAACGTGATCAACAACCCCATAGACTTTTTCCAAAACATCGACCGATGCTTTTTTATTAGCGCGATTGGGAAACGGAATCTTGTCGAGGTTGCGGGCAAGTCGAATCCGCGATGACATGACAATATTGGCGTTAGGCCCAGTCCCACGCAGCCATTCCCCTGTTTGCTGGATAAAATCATCTATCTTCATGGGCTATTCCTTTTGTTCTTTTTCTAACGACCGAATCTTATCCCGTAATCGGGCGGCCTCTTCAAAGTCCTCATGCAAAATCGCCTTTTGCAATTGTTCCTTGAGGGTGTGAAGTGTCATCGGGGCCTCCGGTGTCTTGACGGCCGCCGCCGGTTTTTCGAGAGGACTCACAAGAACGGGTGTCTTGCCAAAATGCTGACTGGACCCATGAATCTTTTTTAAAAGGTTGGAGAGATTGTCATGAAATGCGTTATAGCATTCGCTGCATCCGAGCCGACCAAACTTTTTAAAATTATCATAAGTCAATCCGCAGTAAGGACAGACCAATTTCCCTTCGAGATCCTGGGGCTGTTTCCCGAAATCCGCGAGCCCAGCCAAAAGATCGGCCAAACCAAATTGCTGTTCCATCTGGACGCTTTTTTCACGAGCACAATTTTCACACAAATGCAATTCTGACATCTGCTCATCGACGATTTCCGTCAGATGAACCGTGGCCTTCTTTTTACCGCAGACATTGCACATCATAGAAAATCTTCCTTTTTAAAATGATTTAATAGCGAACACCGTCGGTCCGCGTTAAGCCGTGAAACTGCTGAATCAGTTTCAACGTCAGTTTCCCCGGATGGCCGTCGCCGATCACCCGTCCATCCACCTTAACGACGGGAATGATTTCTGCCGCGGTACCGGTCAAAAAACATTCATCCGCATTGTAGATCTCATGGCGCGTGATGAAATCTTCCTTGGCCTGAATCTTGTTTTTGATCGCGATGTCCATGACCGCATCGCGGGTAATGCCCTGCAATCGTCCCTGCGAAGGGGTCCGCAAAACATTATTCTTAATGATAAAAATATTATCCCCCGTGCATTCGGCCACAAAACCTGAAGGATCAAGCATAATCGCTTCGGACATGCCGGCATTGCCCGCCTCAATCTTCGCCAAAATATTATTAAGATAATTCAACGATTTTAGACGGGGATTAAGCGCCTCGGGAAGATTCTTCACCGTCGGAACCGTGATAATCTCCATGCCCTTGCGATACAATTCTTGGGGATACAAGGTGATTTCGTCGGTAATGATAATCACATTAGGTTTTCCATAACATTTTTTAGGATCAAGGCCCAGGTCCCCTTCCCCTCGGGTCACCACAACGCGGATATATCCGTCTTTGAGATTGTTCTTTTTCAAGGTGGCCACAATTGCATTGACCATCTGAGATTTTGTTAAAGGGATCTTAATCATCAGCGTATGCGCCGACTCATAAAGCCGCTGAATATGTTCGTTTAGTTTGAACACGAGCCGATTATAGGAACGGATCCCCTCAAAAACGCCATCCCCATAAAGGAGTCCGTGGTCATACACGGAAATCTTGGCCTCTTCTCTTTCGAAAAACTCACCGTTCAAATAGATCTTCATCATTGACCTCGCTTTTTTGAAAAATTATTATTCGTTTAAAAATTTCCCGTCTTTGATATGCAACGTCCGATGCGAAAGCCTGGCTAGATATTCATCGTGCGTGACAATCACAAACGTTTGGCTGTGGACTTTATTTAAATTTAAAATCAAATCAACAATTTCTCGTCCGCTGTGAGAATCCAGATTCCCCGTGGGCTCATCACACAGGACAACCTGCGGATCATTCATAAGCGCTCTGGCGATGGCGGTGCGCTGCTGTTCTCCGCCGGAAAGCTGATGTGGCTTATGATTCAAGCGCGACTCTAACCCCACTTGCCTTAAAAGTTCAACCGCTTTATCTTTAAAACGACTTTGCCGGGACGTTTTATTGCGGATGCAAGCCGGCAAAGTGACATTCTCTAAGACCGTGAACTCCGGCAATAAATGATAAAATTGGAACACAAATCCCATCTTAAGATTACGCAATGAAGCTCGTTCCGTCTCGGATAACCGATAGACATCGCGTCCTTCAAAAAGGACCTGCCCCTCAGTCGGTTTATCTAATCCTCCCAAAATATGCAATAACGTCGATTTACCGGCCCCCGAAGGCCCGACAATCGATAACACATCCCCCCGATTGATCTTGAGATTAATCCCTTTCAAAACATGCAATCGTGAAGAGGAATGATTATAAAACTTATTAATGTTTAACGCTTCAAGCACCTAAAAGATCCTATTCGTAACGTAACGCTTCGACCGGTTCAAGGCGCGCCGCCATCGCCGCCGGATAAAGGGTCGCCAAAAAACTAATCAAAATGGCCGATCCGACAATAATC
>CAZAPN010000190.1:0-2994 GCA_964487145.1 uncultured Planctomycetales bacterium
GTAACCTTTTATGAAAATCAGAGAACAAAAAAGCATGTTGTTTTTGATGTCTCTTTTATTGATTGTTTTTTTAACGATCGCTGGGGCATCACTTTTACTGTTAAGCACCAGCGCCTCCCGCACGGTTGAACGCCAAAAACGCGCTACGGTCACCTTTGATATCGCCGAGGCAGGACTGGAAAGGGCATTCTTTGATTTGCGACAAGACTTCGTCGGGGGAAGCTCGAACTGGGCTGACGGAACAATCAATAGCACAACTGTCGATGTCAGCAATGTTGATGGCGATGGATATTATCCCCTTTATTCAGCCGCATTAAACGGAGGGACATATGCTGTCAGGCTAAAAAATGTCACTGGAAACAATAAAGAGATTTGGGTCAGGTCAACCGGGACTTTAGGTGATACAACGCAACGGATCCAAGCGTATGTCACAATTGAAAGTTGTTCGATTTGGAACAACGCGATTTTCGCAGGGGCCGGAGCTGCCGGAAAGGCTATTGCCGGAAATACGCAAATCAATGGTTCTGTCCATATTTTAGGCGACAATCTCCTCGCAACAGATTATGCGGTTTCTCTCGGAGGGACGGCTGAGCTTGTGGGGAATAATTATAACGGGATGGATGGGACCCTTTTGCCGAAGATTCCCGCTTTACCGACTAGGCTTTTTGGAGGACAAACAGTTTCCACTTTAAATGCTGTGTTACGCGTCAAGAAAGGAAAAGTCGGCTTAGATGGGTCCGCACATGTGGGAGAAGCCAACAACACCGGAAATACCGTCAAAGAAACCGTGGATGGTACATATGTCACGAATGGTTACGGTGGAAACCAAGGAACAAACAACGTTTATTCGGATAATGGCTGGTCAAATCCCTACGATATGGGCGACAGCGTAACTTTTCCAACCCTGACCACAGAATTCAAGGATAATTTTAGGGCGAATGCCTTGGTCCTTAATTCTGATATTAGCATCACATCCAGTTCAAACTTTTCCTATTCGAATGCCTATGGAAGTATCAGTGCGAATGCAGGGAATGTAACGATTTCGGGAAGGATATACATCGATGACAGCAAGAATCTAACGATTACCGGAAGCAATCCTATCAATTATACGGGCAAAGCCTCTATTTTAACGACAGGGGCTGTCACCATCGACACGGACTTTGTGACCAGCGGAAACAACTCTTTCCCGCAAAATATCGTGGGGATCATGACCCCGAATTCCATGAACCTTGGCGTCAGCGCCCAAATCAATATGATGGGACTTTTCTATTCAGAAGGAACAATCACGATTGATAAACAAACCGATGTTATTGGTTCTCTTGTGACTAATTATTTTAATATGGGCAAAAATGTCCCCAAGATTTACCAGGTCCCTTCCTCAGTCAACAATCTCCCTCCAGGGTTGATCGATGCATCAGGATCGAGTTGGTCTCTAAGGGTTGTTGGGTGGCAAAAATTATAAAAACCCATAAAATCGGCACAGTCAATCTAATAAAGAATTCCCTTGCAACGACCCGACGGTAATACTATAATTTTCTTCATATTTTCCATATAATTGAGAATCATATAAATATCAAAAATGAAAAAAATCATACACCTAGCTCTCAAAGAGGACATTCCCCAAAAAGATATCACCACCGAAGCCCTTATCCCCCCGGGGAAGCGTTCAAAAGCGGTGATCGTCACACGTCAACGCTGCGTAGTCTTTGGGTTAGAAGTCACCAAGGAAATCTTCCGCCAATTGGATCCTTTGGCTCGGTTTGTCACCTATTGCCAGGAGGGAGAAGAGGTTCCCAAAAACAGCAAAATCATCCTCATTCAAGGAAAATCACGCGCCATTTTAACAGGGGAAAGGGTTGCCTTAAACTTTTTAAGTCAACTCTCAGGGATTGCCACAACAACACGCCAATTTGTTCTCCATGTCAAACCTTATCCGGCCAAAGTCATGGATACCCGAAAGACAACACCGGGATTACGAAAACTGGAAAAAGCCGCAGTTAAAGCGGCCGGAGGATTCAACCACCGCATGAATTTGAGCGAAATGGTTCTCATTAAAGACAACCACAAAATCGCATGTCAAGATGAGATGATATTGTCCGAAATGATACGGCGACTCCGAAAAAAGGTCGGGAAAAAGCTCATTCAAATTGAAGTCGAAAATTTGAAAGAATTTAAAGATGCCCTTGAAGGTCATCCGGACATGATTCTGTTAGATAACATGTCTATCCCCCATATCCGTCAAGCCGTCCAAATGATGAAAAGAATGAAATTAAAACATGTCCCTGAAATCGAAGTCTCCGGCGGAGTCAACCTTAAAAACATTAAAGCCATTGCCAAAACGAAGGTCGACCGAATTTCTATCGGCGAACTCACACATTCCAATAAGGCCATTGACTTCTCGTTAGAATTAATCCATTGATCGGACTTTTTAAATTTTGATAAAAATGTCTCTCATGAAACAAAAAAATCGCATAACCGCCCTGATCTTGTTAAGTATGCTTTGCATGACATCCGCAGTCGCCAACGCACAAGAGCCGCCCCCGGCGGAGATTCTTTTTGACGATCAGATGCTTTTGGATGGTTATACACAGCGATATGCCGATGAATCCAAGGATGTGCTTTTGGCTATGATCGACGATGACACCTTGAGCCCCTATCAGATCGCCGCGGCAGTGAAAGTCTTCCGCGAACGCCACGTCAAAGAACTTTTCATTCGGGAAAAATCCCTGGCTGAAAAAGTTTTGTGGAGGACATTGAACCGGACTGATTCCCAATACGTCAAAATTGAAATCATGCACGCGTTGTGTTTGATGGACCGGTATAAATATTTCCGGATGTTTATGCCCATACTCATCGACACCATGGACCATTACAGTAAAACCGTCAATGAATTTACTTATAACGCCATCGACACCATTATCAAAGCCCAGGACCCTAAACGTTATGAGGCCAAAATCGTTTTCAACCGGTTACGAAGAAATTTTATTTTATCCA
>CAZAPN010000191.1:0-2959 GCA_964487145.1 uncultured Planctomycetales bacterium
GAGGTACGGAATGGCACCCTCAAATGTCCGTCCCCAGATTTCATCCGAAGATCCGTAAAGAATTAATTTTTTTTGCTGTCGATCAAGGTCTTGAAAAGGTTTTGTTGGATCAATCCCATGAAGATTAGCCATTTCCCGAAGAACGGCCCGGTAATACATCATATATCCACGGGATCCCTTTTTCCAAGGGGCGATGGCTTGAACCCATGGCTTTGAGGCGTCAGGAACGACAAAATCAGGATCGATTTCCATCTTTGTCCCAAGCCCCTTGCAGGCTGGGCAAGCCCCATAAGGAGTATTAAACGAAAAGATGCGGGGTTCGATTTCGGGAATATTAATCCCGCAGGCAACGCAGGCATAGAGTTCACTAAAAGTTTTCTGTGGAAATTTGTTTTCGAAATCCGCGATAAGAATTCCTTTTCCGATTTTAAGACCTATTTCAATAGATTCTGTCAGACGTTTCTTAATGGAAGATTTAATGGTCAATCGGTCAATCACGACTTCAATATGGTGAATTTTATACTTATCTAGTTTCAGTTTTTGCGTCAAATCAACGATTTTCCCATCGACGCGGAGTCGTGTAAAGCCGGCTTTGGCGACCTGATCTTGGATATGGCGATATTCGCCTTTGCGGCCCTGGATCATCGGGGCTAAAATATTTAAAGGGGTCCCTTCCGCGAGTTGAAGGATTTGATCGCAGATTTCTTGAGCTGTTTGGCGATCGATTTTTTTTCCGCACTCCGGGCAATGGGGCGTTCCGACTCTGGCAAATAAAAGTCTTAAATAATCAAAAATTTCAGTCTGAGTGGCCACCGTTGAACGGGGGTTATGGCTGATTGTTTTTTGTTCTATCGAAATGGTCGGAGATAAACCCTCAATGGATTCCACATTGGGTTTTTGCAGTTGCTCTAAAAATTGACGGGCATAGGCCGATAGGCTTTCGACATACCGGCGTTGCCCTTCGGCATAAATGGTATCAAAAGCCAGAGACGATTTCCCTGACCCGCTTAAACCTGTAATGACTGTTAGCTTATCGCGAGGAATTTCGAGATTGATATTCTTGAGGTTGTGTTCTTTCGCCCCTCTGATGCGGATAACATTATTTTGCATAAAAATTTGAATCCCAGAAGTGTCGTTTGATTAAAATAGCCCCTGCATAGGTTCACTAGACAGGGGCTATTTTCAAAACCGAAAAATTATTACTTACCGCCTCTCACCATTTTCGCACAGGAGATATCTCCTTGCTTGTCGATGAAATAGAGGTAACCAGATTCCTTCTTGATGCCGACCTTTGCGACTTTCTTTGGTTTTCCGCCCTTTTGTTTACCGCGGGCCATTTTTGCGCAAGAAACATCACCTGCTTTATCGATAAAATACAGGTATCCCT
This sequence comes from uncultured Planctomycetales bacterium, assembly GCA_964487145.1. GTDB lineage: Bacteria > Omnitrophota > Gorgyraeia > Zapsychrales > CAZAPN01 > CAZAPN01. The sequence goes on from CAZAPN010000191.1 coordinate 1,388, forward strand.
TTTCTTTCTTGACGCCGACTTTTGCGACTTTCTTTGCCATGGACCTTCACCCCCTTTCTTATGTGCCTATTTTGATTGTGTTAAAAAATTGCTTTAACGTTTGAATGGCCGAAAGGACGGCCAGATAACTTGTCTTGGGATTGTCGGGACAAATGACATTGTCGGTTCGCATGATCATGTGCCCAAAGTCACCGAAGGCTTCAATTTCATGGGAGTTGGTTTTAAAATGGGGCGAGGTAATAATTTTAATTATCATCTTTGATTTGGCTTGGGACGCGAGAGCTATGGTTGCCGCAACATTGATATTTTCTGGAAAACATTTTACCGCTTCGTCCACGTTGCCGTTAAAAATCATTTTTTCTGTTTTAATCGACTGGAGGTCGATATGATTATCCCTAATATACGTCGAATGAGTGAATCCTGCAAGAGGTTTTCTCGTCGTTAATGTGAGAGATGAAAATTTGGAAAGGCTTGCGGCCTTTAGAGCATCCAATCCGCTGACCGCTCCCGACGGAAGAAGAAGATAACATCGATTTTTTTTTGCCAAGCGGAAAAGGTTTGGGGCATTCAAAAGTTTTCCGACACTCATGACCAAAATGCTTTTTTTCGCTTTTAAGACGGAGAAAATCAAATCTTTGGTGTCTTTGGCCGCAGTTGCTTCGATAATCAAGTCAGAGCTTTGAATAAGTTTTTGGAAGGATTGCTTAACCAGATTTTTGGTATGAAGGTTTTTTCCCAGTTGAAATGCTTTTTGAGGAACAATGTCGTAAAGGCCGCTCAGTTGGCAGAAGGATTTTAAATCTGTCTGAATGCTTTTGGCGATGCGAGATCCAATGGCGCCACACCCCAGGATCCCGACCTTAAATTTTTTTCGATTCATCATTAGCAGTTTATGACAATGTTATCAATCAGTCTTACGTCTTTAAAACGCAAGGCCAGTGCAATAAGAACTTTGCCTTTCAGATGCTTCAGGGGAAATAAACTCTGAGCATCAACGCAGGCAACATAATCAAAGTGACATGGCATTTCTTTGAGAATGGTTGACTTGACGTTTTGAATAATCACATGAGCATCTCTTTCCCCTTGCCGGATCGATTGCTTCGCCTTTTGAAGGGCTCGATAAATGACTGCGGCTTTGGCTTTGTCGCTAGCCGCCAGATAGCTATTTCGCGAACTCATGGCTAACCCCGATTTCTCGCGAATGGTCGGTACGATTTTGACCTCTACCGGGAAATTTAAATCTTTCACCATTTTTTGAAGGATGACCGCCTGCTGGGCATCCTTTTGTCCGAGATACATCACGTCTGGTAAAACACAATTTAAAAGTTTTGCCACAACGGTCGCCACACCCTCAAAGTGTCCGGGGCGAAATTTTCCACAAAGAACATTGCCAAGTTTTTTCACGGTGACAGATGTCAGAAAATCTTGAGGATACATCTCGTCGACCGTCGGTAGAAAAATTATATCAACTTTTGGCCGTTGAGCAACTGTTTTATCATGTTTTATATTGCGGGGGTATTGGTTGAAATCTTCCCGGGGACCAAACTGTGTTGGGTTAACGAAAATGCTTAA
>CAZAPN010000192.1:0-2920 GCA_964487145.1 uncultured Planctomycetales bacterium
AGCAAGAACATCCTCGCCTTAAAATAAAAAAAGCCAAGATCACAATAACAATTAGTCCCAATAACGGCCCGATGTCCATTTTTTCTCCTTTGTCATGTTGGTTTTATAGTCTCTTTCCCCATAAAAATTCACGTGTTTCATGAACAATCACTTTATGAAGAACGATCAATGAGATGAGATTCGGGATCGCCATTAACGCATTTGCAATATCGGCAAATGACCACACAAGAGGCAAGCTGGCCACTGATCCCACCATTACCGCGATAACCCATAACAAACGATAAGGAAAAACCGCTCCATGCCCCCATAAATATTCAACCGCTTTTTCTCCATAATAGGACCATCCTAAAATCGTTGAAAATACAAAAGTCAGAAGACCAATTGTTAAAACAACCGGACCAGCAAAATGAAAATGGGCGAATGTCGCTTTCGTCAATGCCGCCCCATTCAACCCTTGAGTCCATAACCCGGTATTGACGATAACAAGTCCTGTCAGGGCACAAACGACCACGGTATCCCAAAAGGTACCCGTCGCCGACACTAGCGCCTGACGGACAGGATTTTTTGTTTGAGCAGCTGCTGCCAAAATGGGAGCACTTCCCATTCCGGATTCATTAGAAAAAAGTCCTCGGGCAATCCCAAAACGCATCGCCTCCCTCATCCCTGCGCCTAAGAATCCTCCTAAAGCCGCTTGGCCTGTAAAGGCTGTGCGAACAATGAGTCCTATGGTTTCTGGAATTGTTTGCCATTTTGCAATTAAAATCATCAAACATCCAAGCACATAGAATACCGCCATAAAGGGAACTAATTTTTCACACGTTTTCGCAATCGAATGGATCCCTCCCAAAATGACAATCGCCGTAAAAAATGTGATAACACTTCCGGTAACCCAAACGGAAGTGTTGAACGTTTCCTTCATTAAGGATGAAATCGAATTGGCCTGAACCATATTTCCTATACCAAAGGCTGCCACTGCCGTCAAAAAAGCAAACACGACGGCAAGCCATTTAGCATGCATGCCCTTTTCAAGAACATACATGGGGCCTCCGGACATCATTTTCTTTTTATTCGTCACACGGTATTTAACTGCTAGCAGAGCCTCAGAATATTTTGTGGCAATGCCGAACACACCTGTTAACCACATCCAAAGAACAGCCCCCGGACCTCCGGCGGCGATTGCGGTCGCAACACCAACAATATTTCCCGTCCCAATGGTGGCGGCCAATGCCGTCGTCAACGCTCCGAAATGGCTGACATCTCCATCCCCTTCTTTCGTACGGGCAAACGATAATCGAATGCCTTTTCCGATATATCTCTGAATAAATCGAAGACGAACGGTGAGAAAAATGTGGGTCCCAAAAAGAAGGCATAGCATCAGGGGACCCCAGACAAGGTTACTCAAATCGGCAAATATTTTCTCAAGAGTTTGCATCAAATTGCCTCTTTGCGAATCCAGAAAGGATCAGTGTTTGACGTTTCAAATCAGGCTGGCAACAATTCACTAATAAATCAACCAAAACAATTAGCCTACGGGCTATAAACCGCGATTTGGTTTCGACCCCGTTTTTTTGCTAAGTAGCAAGCTTTGTCCGCATGGGTAATGAGGTCTTCTTTTTCGGCACAGCGCGAGTCAAAACCATTGACGCCTCCGCTGACCGTTACATGAATGCTTTTATTTTTGAAGTGAAATGTATGCTCCGCTATTCTGCGACGTACGCGATCAGCTAAAATAATGGCCTTGTCTTTTTTCGTTTCAGGTAAAACAATGCTGAATTCGTCCCCGCCATAGCGGAAGACCGCGTCACTGCTGCGGATAGATCGGCGCATGATCTCTCCTATCTCTCTTAAGACTTCATCGCCAAAAGGATGGCCATGCTCATCATTGATCTTTTTGAAATAATCGACGTCAAAAATAATTAACGAAATCGGACGGCTATAACGCTTTCCGCGCGAAATCTCAAGGTCAATGGTTTCCTGAAAATATTTCTTGTTAAAACACCCTGTCAGGGAATCTTTGATTGATGTTTCTCTGAGTTTCAAATTAGCGCTTTCAATTTCATTAATATAATTGTCAATGCGTTCATTCAAACGCTTGTGGTACGCCTCGGAAAGCTCAAACAAGGTGTCAACAAGAATGCTATTCAAATTATCCAGGGTCTCATGAATCGCCTCGGTTTTATCACCAGACTTTACAATAATCGGCTTAATGACCCCATAAAATGAATAATAAGCCCGCAAAATCTCCGACAAACGAAAGCCTTGAGAACTTCGCAATTGCGTATACTTATCAATGTAAATGCGTAATCGCAAAAAATTTCCCTTTTCAATAATTTCCATGAACGCATCAAGAAACTCTTGGCAGAGATTAAGCAATTCAGCATTATTGACCTGAACGTAACTTCCCCCCAATGCTTTAATTTGTTTGACCCAGGCAGAAAGGATTTCTGATTTTTCGGAGGAAATGAGTTTAGTTAATTTCTTGACCATAACTACTCCTTTTTCGGATGGATTCTTTTTCATTGACGATGTATTCTTGCGTATGATAAGAATGCAGTACGGATTATACCCCAAAAAAGCAATAACCCCAAGCAAAATTTGCTTGAGGTTATTCCATGGTAAAAGTCTGTAAATTTATGGCTTTAGGATAGTTACCACTTTTTAAAAATGAAAAATACCGCAAAAATAATAAAGATAAATCCGACCAAATAATTCCACTTGAATTCCTCTTTTAAATAAAGAATTGAGAAAATGGTGAAAACAACGAGCGTAATCACTTCCTGAATTGTTTTCAGTTGGGCGGCGGAAAATTGATAACTGCCATATCGATTGGCTGGGACCTGAAAGCAATACTCGATAAAAGCAATCAGCCAGCTAATTAAAATCACAGTGAATAACGGAGAATTCTTATATTTCAAGTGCC
>CAZAPN010000193.1:0-2869 GCA_964487145.1 uncultured Planctomycetales bacterium
ACATCAAAGACGCCTGTCTGGCTGTTATAAACCTGCTCCTGAAAGAACGGATCTTCTGATCTTTTCGATGCGGACATGCCAGAGGTGTCCGTTGCTTCCGGAACGGGATCCAATATCTTCCCTGAAACCTTATATTCTACAACATCTTTGTTTTCAATATTTTGTGAAAATCCGGCCTGGTCTTTTGTTTTTGGTGAAAAAACACTCTGAAAACCAAAAACAACCACCATTGATAAAAACACTGCCATTAACAATCTTTTTTCCATAATTACCTTACGGGGTCATAGCCCCCTTTTGAAAGTGGTGAGCAACGGCACACGCGTTTTGTGCCCTTTAGGAAGCCTCGCAAAAAACCATATTTATCCACAGCCTCGAGCATATATTGAGAACATGTTGGATAAAACCTGCAGGCCCTGGGGAAAAGAATAGGGCTAAGTGCCTGATACAGGCGGATCAGGCAATGAAGGATCCTTGCCATAACCGACCTCCCGACACTCAACGGACTACTTGGCCAGGCGCTTGCGGCCCTTGGCGCGTCTGGATTGAAGGACTTTACGGCCGTCCGCGGTCTTCATTCTCCGACGGAAACCATGAAGTTTTTTGCCTTTAATCTTTGTGGGTGTTTTTAACGTCTTTTTCATAATGGGCAGATTATAACACAGCTTGTTTTGAAGTCAAGCTGTTGTCGTACGGAACGAATCTTCTTATCCTAAAATCACTTGGGAACATAATATGCCCTGGTCAAAGGTGTAAAAACCTGTTTTTAACGGTCTCGGCTTTTGCCTGTGGAAAAATAAGATTGCATAAAACATCCCCTTTGTTATAATGTCGAAAATTTGATCCTTACTGTTCTTTGTTGTATAAAAACACACCGTTAATCTCGACGATAATCAACAGATGTTGTTGTTTTTCTAGTAGAAACGCCCTGTGGATAAGTTGTTAGAAATGTTTTGAAAACAGCGCAAGTTGTTGATAATAAAAGCTTTAGATCTTTAAACTACTTCACAGACAGTATTTTAATGCAAAATCCGCTCTCTATTTGGCAGCTCTCCCAAAACCACATCAAAATATCTGTGGGGGACACTTCTTATCAAAGCTGGTTCAGTTCCCTGATAGCTGAAGCGCCAGATGAAAAAACACTGGTTTTGATCGCTCCGGATGAATTCTTTAAAAACTGGATCGAAGAACATTTTTTTGACACCATCCTGTCTGCCCTCAAAGAACATGGGGGAGAGGACATTCAGCTTGCCCTGCGCGTCGGGACGCCCAGGCCTGAACAAAAGACGGCCCCAATCCCTGCACAAACCACTGTGCTGCCGCAACAACCATCGGCGAACAAGATCCGCGGGATATCCCTGCAGTCACGCTTTTCGTTCGATTCTTTTGTCGTCGGAAATTCAAATCGCATGGCCTATGCCGCCAGCCGGTCAGTCGCAGACAATCCTGCCAAAACCTACAACCCGCTTTTCATTTACGGACAAACGGGTCTTGGTAAAACCCATCTCATGCAATCGATCGCCAATGATATATGCCAAAATAAACCCGGTGTCGCCTGTCTGTATCTTTCCTCTGAACAATTCACCAATGAGCTCATCGAAGCGATCCGCTACCGGTCAACGCCTGAATTCCGCCAAAAATACCGCAATATCGATGTCCTGATCGTTGATGATATCCAGTTTATCGCCGGGCGGGAATCCACGCAGGAAGAATTTTTCAATACATTCAATTCCTTACATAATAGTCATAAGCAGATCATTATCGCTTCCGACCGGCCGCCCAAAGAGATTGCCCAGCTGGAAGAGCGGCTGATCACGCGTTTTATGTGGGGCCTTATCACGGATATTCAGCCGCCGGATTATGAGACGCGCGTGGCGATCCTGCGTAAAAAAATTGAACTGGAATCTGTCCATGTTCCGGATGATGTTGTTTATTTTATTGCTGAACAGATAAAAACTAATATCCGCGAACTGGAGGGAGCGTTAATTCGTGTTGTGGCTTGTTCTTTATTAGAGGAAAAAACGATCACTTTGCCTATGGCTCAGGCTATTCTGAAAGATATGGTCGATGGATCCAAGAAACTCCTTAGTATTGAAATGATCCAACAAGCCGTGTCCGATCATTTTCGTATTTCTATAACCGAGCTCAAATCCAAACGGCGTTCACAAAATATTGCCTTGCCCAGACAGATCGCCATGTATCTGACCCGTAAGATGACAACACATTCTTTGCCTGAACTCGGGCATGCCTTTGGCGGCAAAGATCATACGACAGTTATGTATGCGTGTAACAAAATTGAAGAAAAAATTACCTCGAACTCAGAAATTAAATATATAATTGAAAAACTTCAAAAAGTTTTAAACCAATAACACAGCTTTTGTAAAGTTTTACACAGATTTCAATTAACATAAGTTCAAGAAAACAAAAGGGTTTTGTTTTTCTACCATAATTCACAACACTTACTATTACGAAAACTGATTTTTATATAAAACAAAGTAATAAAAGAAGGGGCTGTTGATAACATGAAAATCAAGGTCGCTAAAGACGCTCTTTTATCCGGAATTCAAATTGTTCAAAATGTTGTATCTCCAAAGATAACATTACCAATCCTTTCCAATATGTTGTTGGAAACCAAAAAAGATGCCTTACAGTTAAACACAACGGATCTGGATATAGGGATATCCTGTGATATTCCTGTGGATATTATGGAAGATGGGGCGATAACAATTCCCGCCAAACGATTTGGTGAGATAGTCCGCGAGCTTCCGCCAGGGGATGTAACGATTCATGCAAGAAAAAACAATCAGATCGAAATTGAATGCGGAAACTATAAAACTAAAATTTTAGGATTACCTAAAGAAGAATTTCCTAA
>CAZAPN010000194.1:0-1425 GCA_964487145.1 uncultured Planctomycetales bacterium
AATGGGTGACAAATGACTTCAAACTAATTTCGATATCTTTCAGATGAGAAATTTTCTTGATAAATCGGTCGGCATATTCAGGGCCTGTTAAAACTTCCTTGAAATAGGAAAGTCCAAACCCTGTATGAATACATTGATTGAGGATCCCCCCTAAAAATTGGTCGCGCTCTATAAGCAGGATATCCTCCACCCCGTTTTCCTGTGCCGAAATCGCCGCCGCTATGCCCGCGGGGCCACCCCCCACAATCACAAGGTCTCTCTCAATCATCGCGCCTGTCCTTCATAACAATTTTTGAGCCTCCTCCTCGTTTGGTCAGTCCAATCAGCGGCTGGCTTGTCTTTTGCGAAAGGATTTTCATAATCCGTGTCGTACAAAATCCTCCATGGCACCGTCCCGCCTGGGCGCGGGTGCGGAACTTTATCCCATCCAGCGTCCTCGCCCCTCTATCAATGGCCTCTTCGATTTCCTTGGCCGAAACCATTTCGCACCGGCAAACAATATCCCCGAAACGGGGATCCTTTCTTATCACTTTTTTCATCTCACGGTGGCTCATCGAAAAAAGATGCGTCGTCTTCGGACGATGTTGATGAAAGAAAAATTTCTTTCTTAAACGTAATCCGTTGGCCTTCAAAATATTGACCACCCGCAAAGCAATGGCTGGGGCCGCCGTCAAACCCGGGGATTGGATCCCGGCAACATTCACAAAACCAGGCACAGAATCTTCGTGGCGAATGATAAAATCATTTCCCGCAGCAGGCCGAAGTCCGGCAAAATAAGCGATAATATCTTTGCCATGAATCGATGGAACCATTCGCTGCACAGATGACAAAACACTTTCCAAACCTTCATCTGTTGTTGAAACGTCCTCCTTATCATTTATCTCTTCCGCGGTCGGTCCAATCATCGGATTCCCGTCGGAGGTTTTAATGACCAAAACCCCCTTCGTTTTGGGATCCGGCAAAGGAAAAATCAAATGATTGGTCAGATATTCACGTTTTTTGTCGAGCAAAAATTCTTGGCCACGACGGGGTGAAATTTTAAAATCATTGACTCCCACAAAAGACGAAATTTCATCTGCAAAAAGCCCTGCCGCATTAATGACAAATTGCGCTTCAAACGTTTGGGAAGAAGTGAACACCGTAAACCGAGGCTTTTTATTTTGAGTCTGGATGGCCATAACGCGGCAACTGGTAAAAATCTTGACCCCGTTCTTCGCGGCATTCTCACTTAAATCATAAACAAGACGATAAGGACTGATAATCCCGGCCGTCGGAGCGTAAAGGGCGGCGACAATGTCCCGACTCAAATTCGGTTCATGCGTTTCGAGCCAAGCGCGATTAACGATTTCTAAGCGAGGAACACCCAGCTCTTCAGCTTGCGTTTTTAATTCTTGAAGTCGTCGAACATCCTCTTCATTAAAGGCG
>CAZAPN010000194.1:1435-2846 GCA_964487145.1 uncultured Planctomycetales bacterium
CTCTTTAAAATCAACCCCTAATTCTTTGGCGATGCCTCGGATGAGCCGATTGCCTTCAACGCATAATTGTCCTTTTAAACTCTTCGGGTCGTTCTGGGTTCCGGGATGGATAATTCCGCTATTGGATTTGGAAACACCAAAGGCAAGCTCAATTTCTTTTTCGAGCAAGGCAACCTTGAGGTGATAGCGGGATAACTCGCGGGCGATCGCTGTGCCCGTCACTCCTCCGCCGATAATGATAATGTCGAACATAAAATATTTAATAAGGTTAGTGGGTTAAGGTCAAGAAGGTGGTATAGTTTTAAGGTTATGGCTAAGGAAAAAATAAAACTTTTATTTCCCTAACCTTAACCTCTAAACTAAACTGGCTTCCTAACCCTAACCTCCACACCACTTATAAGATTGTTTTCTTAACAGCTTTTTTCCATCCCTTATAAAACAAATCAGCTTGTTGTTGAGACATCCGCGGGCCAAAAATCCTTTCGACCTTCCAGTATTTTTTGATCTCATCGTGATTTTTCCAGAATCCTACCGCCAAGCCGGCCAAATAAGCGGCCCCCAAAGACGTCGTTTCAATGATTTGCGGCCGGACAATGTTCACTCTTAAGATGTCCGATTGGAATTGGCAGAGGAAATTATTTTTGACAGCGCCACCGTCGATCTTTAAATTTCTGATCTTGAGCTTTGAATCTTTCTGCATGGCATCAATCACATCTTTGGTTTGATAACACATCGCCTCCAGAGCCGCTCGAGCCAAATGGTTGCGGGTTGTGCCCCGGGTCAAGCCACAGATGACCCCTCGGGCATTTTGGTCCCAATAAGGCGCCCCCAGTCCCACAAGGGCCGGAACAAAATAAACACCGTCATTGCTTTCTACCGATGTCGCCATCGATTCCGACTCCGGAGCATAGGTTAAAATTTTGATTCCATCGCGTAACCACTGGATCGCGGCCCCGGCAATAAAAATCGCTCCTTCCAAAATATAAACAGGCCTTTGCGTCACACCGCACCCTAAGGTCGTAATTAATCCGTAACGAGAATAGATGCGTTTTGTCCCGACATTAAAAAGCAAAAAAGCACCGGTCCCATAAGTGTTTTTGACCGTCCCTGGGTCAAAACAGGCCTGACCAAAAAGGGCGGCCTGTTGATCTCCAGCCATTCCGGCGATTGGGATTCCAGCGGGAAGTTTTCCGATTTTTGACGTCAAACCAAAAACTCCTGAGGAGGGTTTAACTTTTGGTAACATGCTGGGAGGGATTCCAAATATTTTCAAAAGCTTTTGATCCCAAGTCAATTTTCCAATATTAAAAATCATCGTGCGGGAGGCATTCGTGAAATCTGTCGCATGACTCCGTCCTCCGGTTAAATTCCATAAAACCCAGGTATCTGTTGTGCCGAAAAGGAGCCTCCC
>CAZAPN010000195.1:0-2784 GCA_964487145.1 uncultured Planctomycetales bacterium
GAAAGGCAATAGGCTTTTAGCTGAGAATATTTCCGAAGTGATTCTTAAGGAGGTACTGAAGAACAATCTGAAGGCTGAGTAATAAAAGCATGAAAGAGGAGGCGGGCATGTTTAATATGTTGTTTGCTCAGTTCATGGTCTTGAGTCTTTTCGTTATTTTTATGGGATTTAGTTTCTGCGATGGATTTAAACTGAACATTGTTCGCAAGCTCATTTGGTTTTTAATGTTTTTATTCGTAGCCTACAGTGTTTATGAGATCAAACAAGAGTTTGAGTTGATTTGGATTCTGCCGGGACCTATTTTGCTTGCGATTGTTTTATGTGTGTTTCAGCAGAAAGAAAGTCGTTAAAGTCATCGAAAATAAAAGGAAAGGGACTGATTGGTAAAAATGAAAAAAATTTTATTTCCCTTTTGTGCTGTTTGTATCGTTTTGATCGGATTTTTTGTTATTGGTGAAATTTGTTTCCGGCTGGTTAAGAAGCCCATTAATCCCCTTATCCAGGTGACCCAAAAGAGTCGGGATTATCTTTTTCCTCCTAATACGAACCACGAAAGCCAATCATCAAAAGAAGGGGAGTATCATTATTGGGCACACTATAACAAGTTTGGCTATCGCGGGAAAGATTTCGCCGTGCCAAAACCGAAGGGTGTCATTCGCATTTTTGCCGTCGGAGATTCATTCACTTATGGGGTCGGAGCCGAAGATAATCAGACAATTCCCTATGTCCTTCAAGAAGAATTGAAAAAGATAAACCCGGGTGTGGAAGTGATCAATGCCGGCATCGGGCATTCATCACCGATTATGCATTACATCAACTTGAAACGGATTCATTTAAAGTATGAGCCGGATTTTGTTGTGCTGTTTTTTGATTTGACGGACTTGAGGGATGACTGGGATTTTGAACGCCATGCGGTCCGTGATCAGGAGGGAGAAATTGTTGATTATGATTTGAGTTTAATTAATGGAAAAAGGGATTGGTGGATTTACGCGGCTCAGAAAAGTGCTTTTTGCGAATGGATTCACCGAAAGATTATCAGGTCTTTTTCCAAAATCCAACAGATGGGATTTAAGAATTATTTCAAAGCTTTGAAAGAGGGGAAAAGGGCAAAGGCCGTGATCGCGACTTCAAACGGCAATCTTTCTGATGATGTCTTAATGGAACATGACGGGGTTGTGATGATGCGCGGCCGGGAGAAACAAGACATCATCGAGCGGCAGTGGCCGCGAACAGCGAAATATTTGCTCAAGATCAAGGCCTTGCTTGAGGAGAAACAGATTCCATTTTTGCTTATCATGTATCCCCATGGCATTTATGTTGGGGCGAATCAGTGGACTGAAGGGCGGAAGACCTGGGGATTGGAACCGGGGAAGCTTTATACGGACCGTTATTCTTTTGATCTCGTTGAAAATTTTGCGAAAGAAAACCAAATTCCGTTTTATAACACGTTGGATGATTTTCTTAACGCTCCGCTGAAAGATTATTTTTTTAACTGGGATGGTCACATGACCCCGGCCGGGTATGAGGTGGTGGGAAAATCTGTAGCGAAAAGTAAGGTTTTTCTAAGAATTTTGGAAAAAGTTGCTCAGCAGAAAACTTATTCGAGATAAGTTAGTAGGGAATGTTTTCTAAAAGGGGTTCCGGGCCCGCATTTTTTGGGGCCCGGAACCCCTTCTTTTTAAGAAAACGTTTTCTTTCCCATCTGTTTCCTATGCTATTATCAGGTTATACTTTAAGTATGAAGCGTAATACTAATATTAAAAATAAAAATCTTTAACTACAAATTGAAAATGAGTAAAAGGAGTATTTTCTATCGCTTTATCATCTGGGGACTATTGATTTGCTTTGCCGCCAATTCAATATTTCCCTCGCCGGCGTATGCCCAGGGACTTTTTAACCTGCCATTGCCTGGCGCCATGGTTTCCTGCAGTCCTGCTTTTCAGCCTGTGGTTTTGCGCGGGATTCAGGTCTATCCTGATAATCCTTTTCAGTTTGATTTTATCGTTGATAGCGGAGATACCAAGCTTCAAGGTAATGACCTGAAGGAAGAGTCGAATAAGGTCATTAAATATTTTTTGGCCTCGTTAACTGTTCCTGAAAAAGACCTGTGGGTGAATCTGTCTCCGTATGAGAAAGACCGCATTATCCCCCAAGAATTTGGTACAACCGAAATGGGCCGGGATCTTTTAGCCCAGGATTATATCCTTAAGCAATTAACCGCCTCATTGCTGTATCCTGAGAATGATCTTGGGAAGCAGTTTTGGGACAAGGTTTACAAAGAGGTTCAGGACAAGTTTCATACAACGGATGTTCCGGTGAATACTTTCAACAAGGTGTGGATCTTGCCGGACCATGCGTTGGTTTATGAAAATGGGGATAAGGCTTTTGTTGTGAAGAGCCGTTTGAAAGTCATGTTGGAGAAGGATTATCAGGCGTTGAATAAGAATTTAGATAACGAAGAACTCAAAACTGATGCCATGGATACAAAAGATGTTCAAGAAGTGAATGATATCTCATCGAGAATCGTGAAGGAAGTGATTATCCCCGCGATTGAGAAAGAGGTCAATGAAGGCAAGAACTTCGCTCAGTTAAGGCAAGTTTATAACTCTTTGATATTAGCGGTGTGGTTTAAGAAGGCTTTAAAAGAAAGTTTGTTGGGTCGATATTATGTGGATCAGAAGAAGGTGTTAGGAGTGGATGTTGAGGATAAGGATGTTAAGCAGAAGATCTACGACCAATATGTCGAGGCGTTTAAAAAGGGCGCGTATGATTATATCAAGGAAG